>JAJFJH010000115.1 GCA_021774155.1 Nitrosomonas sp. | reverse complement strand
AGAAATTGAGCTGGTAAGCTAACCCCAATATTGCACCAGTACATTCAATTTCGGCCTGTAACCCTTATGTTTACTGATCTTTGGAAGATTGTTTAAAAATACGGTTTGTACCGAGCACTTAATTTTCTGGTTTTTAACTTGTCCTGTTCTGAATTGAGCGCACATGCTTGCTACGCCGCAGAATAACTGCGGCTCCGGTCGCGAGCACGTTCAATTCAAAACAGTTCGGCGTTTAAATTCCAGAAACTGGCGCAAGATTTTCATGGCTTTTCATTAGAATCTGTAGCGTTATTATTAATAACTACATCGCCTTGTATGTTACTGATGGCCGGGCTATTGCTGTCATCGGTGGTTTGTGTAATTGTGTCACCGGCATTGATGTCACCTTCACCCTGATGAATAATTGCGTCACCACCATTGGTTTCTTGACTGATGTTTTCGTCCGAGTTGCTTATAATAACTATTACGATGACTAAGGCCATTATGCTGAAAATGGCAGTAAACGCAATTTTCTTATTTTCCTGAATTTCCTTGTTCTGCTTGGTTTGTTTCGAGGATTTTTTGACATCCGCGATTTCTTCCAGTGTTTTAATTAATCGATCAATATCCGTATGGAACCGGAGATCGCTAATCTTATATGCGTTGCGTTCTGCCAGTGGAACAAGCGGCTCAGGTAATTGCAAAGCATCAGGCACATCTGCGCCGCCTACCAGAACAGGGATCACACGAATGTCCCGCGCCAGTAAGGTAGCAATTTCCAACCGGACGATATCTTCTGGATTGTCAAGGCGCCGTTGACTGTTGTCATCCTCGATGTTCAGCCACTGCTTTCCGATCAGCACGATGGCAACTTGTACAGCGCTCAACTTGTCCTGGATCACTTGCTTAAAATTTTCACCCGGCGCAATGTGATCAATATCCATAAAGCAGTTCTCACGACCAAAATGCTTGGCCAGCCGGTCATAAATGCGTCCTGCATAGGCGGCACTGTCTTTACGGCGGTAATTAATGAAAATGGCTGACATATTAAATGCGCCTTTATCCTCAGCGCGTTAAAGTATCGAGACTAGAAATACAGCTTAATATTAATGATTTGCTAACATTAAAACGCATTCTAACTGCGAATGAATCTGATTTCAGGTGAAGTTTTTAGGCTTGGTTCGTTGCAAGCGAAGCGACTATTCGGTAATCAATAGGCATCATTGGTGACAACTTATTCTTTGCTCTTCTGCAGCGCCATATCCAGAAATTTCTGGTTACCTTGGGTATGTGGATGATTGTCGCCCAGAGATTCTTTAAATCCTGCTTTTGCCAGTTCTAAATATTCAATGCCTTTTGGATGTTCTCCGAGTGCAAACCATGCTACACCCAGGTTGCTTCGAGCCATTGCCACCTCAGGATGGTCTTCGTCATAGGTCCTGATGAAACTTGTCAGTGCGAGCTCATAATACTCAATGGCTTTTTGGTGTTCACCGAGTGCTTGCCACGCCGTACCCAAGTTGTTTCGGGTTTTTGCCACCTCAGGATAGTCTTTGTCATAAGTCCTGATGAAACTTGTTTGCGCCAGTTCTAAATACTCAATAGCTTTGTGGTATTTGCCCAGTGAAATCCATATTTCACCTAGGTTGTTTCGAACCGTTGCCACCTTGGGGTGATCTTCACCAAACATCTGATCATTTGTTAGTGCACGTTCAAGATATTCGAGGGCTTCTTCATAATTGGCCAGCTGGCGATGCAGACTACCTACTTGGTTTAAATATAACGTATTGTCCGGTTGCAGGCGAACCGCTTTTTCATAATGTGCCAGTGCATTGGTATATCGAATGGCATCCTCAGCAATCTTGCCGCCCTGAAAAGCTGCTTCAGCAACCCGTTTGATATCTCCTTCGCCTTCCTCTTCGATTTGCTTGAGTAGTTGTGCTGCTTTTTCGCTTTCGCCTTGCTGCAAGGCCTCAATGGCCTGATCCAGTAATGCGTCGGGAAATTCTCCGCGCTGTTGTTCCAATTGGGCGATCTGTTCTTTGAGGCCGGCGATATGCGTTTCGTAGCTTGCCTGCGAGTTCTGTAATTGCTGTTCAATCGTGCTTAATTCTACTTCTAGCACCTGGCGGTCCGCAGTATGTGTATGCTCTAGTTCGGCGCGAACTTCCGTTTCGCGGCTTTTTAGTCTTTGTTCATGTTGCTCGAGCGTGAGGCCAATGTTGATGTCGCCTGTACCCCCATGAATAATAGCGTCACCGCTTTGGGTTTTCTGGCTGATGTTTTCGCCCGAGTTGCTAATAATGGCAGTTAAGGTGATCAGGACCATGATGCCGATACTGGCAGCGATCGCGGGTTTCTTTTTCATGATGCCTGTCATGGTAGCAATCGAAGGTTTCTGTTGCATCGTGCTGATCATGGTCGCAATCTTAGGCTTCTTTTTCATAATGCTGGATATGGCAGTAGCCAAGATTTTTTTAATTTTGCGGATTATCTTGTCCTGTTTGATTTGTTCCGGGTTTTTTTGACATCGACGGTTGCTTCCAACGCTTGAATCAATCGATCGACATCTGCATAAAATTGGGAGTCGCTGATTTCATATACACTGCTTTTCGTCAATGGCACAAGGGATTCAGGTAACTGCGCGGCATCAGGCATATCTACGCCGCCAACTAAAACGGGGACAACACGAATGTCTTGTGCCAATAAGGTGGCAATTTCCAGCCGGACTAGATCATCCGGATTGTCCAGGCGGTGTTGTCCGCTCTCACTGTTGATGTTCAGCCACTGCTTTCCAATCAACACGACGGCAACTTGTACGGTGCGCAACTTGTTTTCGACCACTTG
>JAJFJH010000114.1 GCA_021774155.1 Nitrosomonas sp. | reverse complement strand
GAAAAATATTGCGTTGCCCGATCTTCTGCGCAAGATGGAAAACATGGTTACGCAGCCGGTCAGTGAGGATGCGTGGAGAAGCGTTTAGTGTTTGCGCCATGGTCGATACATTATCTGGAAAAATCGCCTTGCTCCATGTCAGAATTACGCAGGTGAGGATAAAACCAGGTAAGCCCATTCAGGTATTTCTCCCTATCGCTGAGATTAATGCGCCCAGTGCCAGATCAGTTAGCCATCCTGGTGAACTTCCTTGACCCGTTGAAAAGGAATTTCATGAGGTGAACCATCCGGATTTGTGACCTGAAAGAAAAAATGATCGCCCGGGATAAGGTAGGTCTGCAGAAACGGTGCCCGAGTAATTTTTTTATTTTTTCGGTCATAATAGCCAATAACAAAATCTCCTTTGTAAGCGCCTCATCCCAGTGGATCCAGTTGATTAACTCATGAATGGGGATCATGCTGGTTCCTCTTTAACGTTATAATACTAGCATGTGGGCGGACTAGTAACAGTTGTTTACTGTTTGTTATTACGTGGCATGTAATATCAACGTATTGGTTTAGTATATCTGAATGTAAAACCCCTTATTTATTTCAAAGGTCACTGCGTGGTTTGACAACTTATTAGTTTTTGAGTGCTTTTCAATTTAATAAGAAGCGCTTATTTTTCCTATTCCCTCTCTAATTTTAAAGGAAGCTAAGACATGTCCAGCAGTATTCAAGAAATTGCAGAAAAAGTGGTCGATAATTTTAAGCGGGAGCTTTCAGTTGAGGCATCAAATAGTCTGTCGGCCGCTGATTGTGATAGGCTCGCTGGTTTAATTAGGAATGCAATTTCACAGGACCGGGAAAATACGTCAGTGCAGTTGGTAGAATTAGCGCAAAAACTTAAGGCTGATATTGAGCATTTGGATTTAGGGTTGTAGTATTCTCTCTATTTATCAGTTTGTTGTGCTTTGCAAAATTTACGTATTTTCTGATCTGTTGCGGTTTCACTTTCATGTAACTGTATCCATGCCATGACTACTTCCCCGTAATATTCATCGGGAATGCCAAATATAGCCACTTCAGCAATTTTGGGATGGGTAAACAGGTAGTCTTCAATTTCCCAAGGATAAAATTTTTTCACCGCTAGGGATGATTATTTCTTTTAAGTCCAGTAATACGAACATAGCCGTTTTCATCCATGGCACCAAGGTCAGCTGAATGTAACCAGTTTGCGGTGTCGATAGCTTCCGCAGTTTTTTTTTCGATTGACCGTAATAGCCACGAAAACAAATTTCACCGATCTGGTGCCGCTCAACTGTTTTAAGCATTCCTCGGTAGAGACATCCAAGGCCATACGAACGCCGCCAATAGGTGGCCCTTTGGCTACAATTATCAATGACTAAAACAGCTATTTAATAAAGTTATGTCTAATTATTATGCCGTTTTGGAAAAATTTATGGATTGTTTTGGTCCAGGAAAATGGCTAAGAAAATAGAAATAATTGTCACAATTCTATGGCACTTATAGCCATATGCTTATCTAGTAACCAGGTGCTATCGTTAGGTTGCACTCAATTTATTCATAATAAACATGACGTCAAAGTCATCATCGTATAATTTTTCTATTTTCTGATAAAGATTATCAAATTTCTTCTTGTCCACAGTTTCTGTGGATAACTTTGTGGAAAATTTGTAAATTCTGATTTTAACCTGCCTGTTAATAACGGTATTTTCTAATTCGATTAATTTTTAAACGTTTTATTATATATTATAAAACAGTATGTTACAGTTTGTTCTTGTATTCATGTGTCTTTTAGTATGATAACTAATTAAGATTGGGAGGTAATGTTGATAATTGTAAAATGTCAAGCTAGAAAAGCCTATTTTTTACGGTGATATTATTCGAATAGAATAATATCAATTACATGATAGCTGGAGTGAAAGCGGTGCTTGAAGTAGTGCAATGATGCTCACTAATCAAAATGGCATCAGGCTGCCAAGTTAGTTAATGCAATGACCACTAAAATAGAAAAGAGTATTTAACATAGGGATTACAACGATTGATATCGATTTGGCAAAAATTTTTTTGATTTATGGTGTATAAAAACCACAACAAGATTGTATGGTGCAAGCAAATGTGCTTCGGCTAGATAGCCAAGTTCTTTGCTAGCTTAGTATCTTACCTGATTGGCATGCACGTTGCGGTAGTTCCAACACGGGACGGACTATTCTGTAGATTCACTGTACTTGGACAAGGCTTTATCAAGACAAAAAAGGGCAGTCGTATCTGATGCACGGCGTGATTTATAATTTTGGGATAGTTATCCCACAAGATTGTCAAACGGATGGACGATATTCTGGATGATGATGAAAACGGTTTGCCAGGACCATTTACTAAAACGGCTGAATAATCATCTCAAAGAACTCAGTCGACAGGTGGAAGGATTGGATTAGCAGATCAGTCTGTGACACATGGTAAATAGCGCACCAAAAGATGGGGGGGGAGGGACTCCCGGTATTGGCCCAATTTCGGCGAGTGCTACTGCGGTATCAGCAAGCACGGTGAAACATGCCTACGCACCTACTTGAAGGTAAACAAAGTGAAGCTGATTCATGAAAGATTTCTTTGGGATTGTTATTGTTTAATGCTGCATTTTATTATGTAATAACATGATAACACTAGTAAATATTACAAGCTAATCTGGACATCGCTTCTCTTTATTAATTCGTGCATTATTTGATAAGCAATGTAATCTATTAGTGTTAAAGTGAAATTCTCTAACAATAATAAATGGGTTTGTCAAGGAAAATTTTCTTGAATGTTAGCAACAAATAGAATTGTCCGGTTTTATAGCAAATAAATTGTCCGCTTTTAATTAAAGCGCAGTGAACCCGTATTGTGGTTCATTGCGAAGCTGAGGCGGCGGATTTTCGCACCAACTTTTTCTTTTGTTTTATTGCCTGTCCTGTTTTATCAAAAGTGGCAATTTTTCGTGGGCCATGCAGAATCGCTAATTGACCATCCGGGTAACGTAAGACTGTTACCTTGACCTTCACATAGTGACATCGATGCTGGTCAGCGGGAATTTGCAGCTTGATATTATTAAAACTGACACAGTTGTCATGACCCACTACACGCTCATGGGTACTGCCATCCTGATGGATCATCATGCCAGGTAACGGTGATCGTTCACGGCGCTTACGATGTGCGCCACGCTTCTTGGCCCGTTTTATCAGTCCAGCCTCCTGCAAACAATTCTTGACCCACGTATAGCTACGACTACCCCCATCCTTGCGATACCATGTATGAAAGTGCTTCACATTCCAACCAGAATATCGACTGCGGTATTGCTCGGTTAACTTAATTACTTCATCAACTGGGGCGCAACGATGCGAAGGATACTGTCAGGTTAACTATCAAGAAAGATGCGATGGGAAATTGAAGCGAAAAAATCCTCTCTCATCAAGGATTCATTAGAATGCGGGGCATGAATCAGTGATTTCAGTCCATTGCATGAAACGTCGATACATGATTTCACGATAGTTTTTCGCTGCCAGCAAATGTCGTCCCGGGCGAAAGAAAGATGCGATGACACCAAAGCTCGCAAGAAATCTTTGAGCTTGCCCAGCAGATTTGAAGCCTCGCATCCGGCGTTCTCGTTCTCGGGTTGGTTGGTGTGAATTCTCAGCTCGATTGTTGGACCGCTTATCCTGGATGTGTTCGACATTGGGTAATAGCTCCGCTTTAGCGGCAGCATAACTGCCAAGCTTATCAGTGATGATGGCTCGAGGAGCGTACTGCAATCCTTTGAGCAACTTCCGGAAAAACTTCTTCGCTGCTTTCTTGTTTCGGCGCGGTTGCACAAGGATATCGAGTACTTCACCGTCTTGATCGACAGCGCGCCACAGATACTGATGTTTACCATTGATCGAGAGGTACACTTCATCTAAATGCCAGCGATCTCCTGGGCGTGATGCCCTGTACCGAAGCCGCTTGGCATAAATTCCGCCGAATTTCTGCGTCCAGTCACGCACAGTCTCATAAGTAAGAATCACGCCGCGCGAGGCCATGATTTCTTCAATATCGCGGTAACTTAAAGCGAAGCGGAAATATAGCCATACACAATAACTGATGATTTCAGAAGGGAAGCGACGACGATGATATAGCGGTTTTGATGGGTTCATGCCGCATCATATCGCATAGCTACTTAACTTGACAGTACCATATTTTTATGCGCCATTGCGACTATTTCAGGAATAGCACACCCCCGTTTCGGCCTGCAGCTATCGCGGTTCATTGTTATGTCAAAACCCCAATATTGGAATTGACAGCAGAAGAAGGTTTGCAATGCCAGTTGCTGAAGGACAGATAGTATGCGTTTACTTGTTATGCTGCCGTGTTAACTAAAGAAGGTTAACCCGCGATTACTTACGCAACAATTAATATTTTGTTACAAAAAGCCACATTGTAAGATTTTTGCATATTTGATTACTGGAAAACTGGATTTCTCTACGGCCAATCCTAAATGTTCATCCGCTCGTTTTTCAAAATAACCAGCTTGTTGCGCTGTTATGTCCTTCTCCAAAAATAGGTTCATAACTAATATGTTCGAATATAGGTATAAGGTTTGAGCTAGCAGAGGAGCCTACATAGGGATTGCCATCGGTATCCATGATAGCCTCACTCTCGATTCGCATACTATAAACGGTGTTTTTACTTAAATCCGCTGACGGGTCAACAATAACACCACCAAATTCATCGAAAGTAACCTGACTGGTATCATCAATTGCGATGATACGGGTGTCTGTGCCATTACTGATGGTAACATCTCCATCACCAGGCAATACCTGCTCATCAAAGATCAGCTCAATTCTGTTGCCGGGTCTGGCGGATGTCAGCAATGGGTTTGATGCAAATGTCCCAATGGTCAAATTGCTGAAACCAGCATAGACATTATCTGCAGTATCGGTAATAACGCCGCTTGCCATTTGCACATTGTAAGTTGTGTCAGCTGTCAAATCTTCAGCTAAGTCGATGAAGACCCCACCAAATTCATCAAAAGTAACCTGACTGATATCATCTATCGCTACGATACGGGTATCTGTGCTATTGTTGAAAATAATATCGCCGCTACCCGCTTTAACCTTTTCATCAAAGTAAAAACTAATTTTACCGTCATTTTTGAAAGCGAAACTTCTAGCCAAGGGTAACGGATCAGAATCAATCGTCGATATTTTGGCGTCACTAAAACCAGTATAGTTATTGCCGATTGTATCGGTAATAACGCCGCTTGCCATTTGTACATTGTAAGTTGTGTCAGC
>JAJFJH010000113.1 GCA_021774155.1 Nitrosomonas sp. | reverse complement strand
TGTTCTTTAAATGGGTTAAGCAAAACTTGAAGATTAAGTCTTTTATTGGAACAAGTAAGAATGCAGTAATGACACAGATTTGGATCGCTGTATGCATTTACTTGCTATTAGCATTCATTAAATTCCAATAAAAGATAAACAAAACGATGCAGCAAATTCTAAGGTTGTTGCAACTCAATTTGTTTGAAAAACGTGACTTCATGGCTTTATTGCGAGGAGATCCACCCATCAATAAACACGCTAACAATTGTCAGATGGGTTTGTTGTGAAAGTTAACGGGACACTAGTGTATTCGTGTGCAATGAATAAGAATCGTCTTTGCTTTCAGTGTCAATCTTATTTCTGTTGCGTTGTGTGTAACTTCAGAATTCCGTATGAGAAATCTGTGATGCGCCTTTGGTTATTAAACGCTATGATGACGTTCCATCCAATTTGGTATTGAGCTATGCCTGATCATTTTGAATACGATGTTTTCCTTAGCCACAATGAGGCAGACAAGCCAAAAGTACGGCTGTTGGCGCAGCGGTTGAAGGCGGCGGGAGTGCGGGTGTGGTTTGATGACTGGATTATCAAGCCGGGTGACGACATTTATTTGGCCGTCGAGAGCGGGCTGAATGCGGCGCGGGTTCAGTTGTTGTGTCTGTCACAAGCGGCGCTAGATTCGGAGTGGGTGATGCTAGAACGCAGCACGGTGCTGTTCCGTGATCCGAGTAACAAGGGCCGCCGCTTCATCCCGCTGCTGCTGGGCGACTGTGACCTGCCGGATACGTTACAGCGCTACAAACATATAGACTTCCGTGAGGAATCTGAGGCAGCGTTTGCGGAAGTGCTTGCCACCTGTCGGCTCGAAACGGAATCTGTGCCATCTGCACCCGAGCAGAAGTTTAAGAAGCAACCAGCAAAGAAAAAAGCCAAACGGGTTAAGTCGGCGCAGGAGATCGAGCCGCTGGTTGTGCTGGAACGCAAGCTTTCAGGACACAAAGGATGGGTCAACAGCGTAGCTGTCAGCCCGGATGGGGCATGGGCGGCGTCCGGCTCAGCTGACAAGATGGTCAAGATTTGGAATCTGGAAACCGGTGAATGCCGAACAACGTTGGAAGGACATAAGGATAAAGTGGAGTCCGTTGCGATCACACCGGATGGCAAGCAGATTCTTTCAGGTTCGAATGACAACACGATTCGTGTATGGGATCCCGCAAACGGGCAACAGCTTGCGAGTTGGAATGCCAGTAACCACCTAGTCTTATCCATTGCCATAATGTCCGATAGCCGACGAGTGCTTTCCTGTGGTGCAGCTGGTGACCCGAGTCTTAAAATTTGGGACATAGCGACACAGAAACTTCTTGCGACACCTATAGAACAATCTAGCTATGCAACTTGTGTAGCAGTTACGAGTAATGATAAACAGGCTGTCTCAGGTGGGAGAGACAATGATGTTCGTTTCTGGAATATCGAATCGGGTGAATGCCTGGCGACGTTGAAGGGTCATACGGATAGAGTAAAATCCGTCCAAGTTACGCTAGACGGACGCTTGGCTGTTTCGGGATCGAAGGATAGAACTGTCAAAATCTGGAACTTGGAGACGGGGATCTGTGTGGGGACGCTGGAGGGTCATGAAAATCATGTGTATTCAGTTGCCATTTCACCTGACGGCAGTTTAATCGCTTCCGCAGGGTTCATTGACTTTACGATCCGGCTCTGGGATTTGCAATCTGGAGCATGCTGGCAGGTGATCGAGCAAAAGGAAGTTGTCTTCACTCCGATTTCCGTTGTCTTCAGCCCCGATGGTTCGCGCCTCGTGGTTGGCACTGCTAACGGGGAAACCTACGTATACAAATTCACCGGTATTTGTTCCAAACTGTTAAACGATGCGACACACCGCTATATGAATGCCAAGGTCGTGTTGCTCGGGGAAGGAACGGTGGGAAAAACCTCGTTGGCACATCGATTGATTGAGGATAGCTATGTCGTCCAGGATCGTACGCATGGCATGAATGTCTGGCGGCTGGATTTGCCGCAGAACCTTCATCCTGCTTCTCTCCCAGGGGAGAAAGAAAATATTGAGCGTGAGGCGTTGCTGTGGGATTTGGCGGGGCAGGAGGATTACCGATTGATTCATCAGCTCTTTCTGGAGCAAACCGCACTGGCGCTGTTGCTTATTAATCCGCAGAAGGACGATCCATTTGTCGAAGCGGGTGACTGGCTTAAGGCTTTGAAGACCGCAACTGATAATCACGAGTCAAAACGGGACGCGGCTCGATTGCTGATTTTCTCACAGATTGATGTGGGTGGGATGAAATTGAGTAACGCTAAGATCGACCAATTTTGCAAGCAATATAGCTTTGCCAACTGGTTGGAGACTAGCGCCAAGACTGGTGAGAATTGCTCGGATGAGAAGAACAAGGGTCAGCCTTCCAAACTGAAACAACTCATCGCCGACAGTATTCCATGGGACAGACTGCCATGGACGAGTACACCGCGCTTGCTGACTGAATTGAAGAATGCGGTGATGGCGATACGTGACGAGTCGGACATCCGGTTGTTGCGTTTTTCCGAGCTGGCGCAGCGACTGGAACAGGTGTTGCCGGACGAGAAATTTGTTGAGTCTGATTTGCGTACAGCGGTGACACTGCTGGCCAATCACGGCTTGATAGGTATGCTGAAGTTTGGCGACTTGGTGCTGCTGCGACCTGACCTTATCAATGGCTACGCCGGGGCAGTCATCCGCGCGGCGCGAGCGCATACAGATGAGATCGGCTGCGTGCTGGAGACGGCTCTTTATCAGCCGGGTTTCGACTTTACCGGCGTCGAGCGGCTGACGCGTTCAGATGAGGAACTGTTACTACGCGCGCTAGTGCAGACCTTTCTAGACCATTCATTATGTATTGCCGAGGATACAGCGCACGGGCGGCACTTGGTGTTCCCTTCGCAATATCGTCGTGAGAAAGACATCCCACATGAACCGGATATCTTTGTTTCTTATACTTTCAGCGGTGAATGGCAAACGGTCTGGACTACGCTGGTGGTGCGCCTGTGGTACAGCCAGGAATTTGATAGCCAAGAGTTATGGCGTAATGCCGCTGAGTTTGCGTCTCCCAAGGGCCACACGCTGGGACTCAAAATAGCCAATAAGCAAGGGGAAGGCGAGGCGACAATCAGCCTCTACTTCGATGTGGCTGTGCCTGACGATCTGAAAGTGATCTTTATTGAGTATGTTCACCGTCATCTGGCGAAGTATGCCTGTGATGTAACACGCGACCGACGCTATGTATGTCCGAATTCGGAATGCGGTGAGCCAATAAGGAATCTCGATACAGTGCGCAGGCGGATAGCAGCGAAGAAAGATTTTATCACTTGCCAGGAGTGCGACGAAAAGGTGCCGTTCATTGACTTCATCGAGCAGCGGCTGAAGAGCGATCCCGTCGCAGTCAAGATTCTGGCCATGGATCAGATGGCTACACAGGAACTGGACAACCAGTCGCTAGAGCAAGTCCTCATCGGCCATATAATGGCTATTACCGGCGAGGCCAGCCAAATTTTCCGAGAATTGACTAAGTTTGATTACGGCATTGACGGCGAAGTGGAGTTCAAGGACAACGATGGTAAAGCCAGCGGGAAGAAGATTTACGTGCAGCTCAAAAGTGGCAACTCTTACCTGCGCACTAGAAAAGGTGACGGCAGTGAGGTGTTTGACGTGAAGAACGACCGTCACCTCGAATACTGGATCAGTCAGCCGGTGGATGTATATCTCGTCATCTGCCAGCAGGACGAGATGAGCAGTGAAGAGACCATTCGCTGGATGAATGTAACGCGTTACCTCAAAGCTAGGCAAAACAAGAAAAGTCGCCAGATCATTTTCAACGGCGAGAAGTTGGATATGGAAGCCGTGTGGAAAGTGCGGGATGAGTTTTTTCCGCTGACGCACCAAAGATAATCAACACGTAGCGTATGCGCCTATTCACTAATCAGCCTCTAAGCTCAGGCAATTCTTCTTCTTCCGGCACAAAGCGTAGTGCAATACCATTATTACACCAGCGTTCTCTACGTGGCTCAGGGCCATCACTGAACAAATGGCCTTGGTGGCCACCACAGCGTACGCAATGATATTCGGTGCGCGGCCAAATCATCTTGAAATCGAGTTTAGTGGCTAAGTGACCAGGAATGGGCTGAGTGAAGCTTGGCCAGCCAGTCCAGCTTTCATATTTATGCTCGCTCTCAAATAGCGGTAGATAACAGGCGGCGCAAAGGAAAGTGCCTTGCCTATCCTCATAGACCAGATTACTAGACTCTGGACGCTCGGTGTCTTCTTCAAATAAGATTTCATAGGCTCTGCGAGAGACTAATTCGCGCCATTCTTTGTGCGGCTTATCTAGGCGAACAATTGGGTTAATCGCTTCTCCTACTACTTGTGAGCGTGAACATGCCGGGATAAGCGACAACACGGGGAGGACGGCGAGACCTTGTAATAAAGTACGTCTTTTCATGGTATTTTTCTCAAGTAAGGACACTTATGCGTCAATGCGACGCCTGGGGAAGTACCGAATAATTCATGAATCAATGTCTAGCAGCTAAAATCATCCATTTGGCTTATAATTAATCGGTGCTTCCCTTGTTCTTTTGTCCAAAAATACAGTTAATCACAAAATTATAGCAAATGCATCTCATTCATAACCTGTCGCATTAGGTTTCTGTTCACAGTTAAGTCGTTGCTAACTATCACAGCAGATGCATCGCCAATTCATTTTCCCTGCTATGATCAATGTATAGCGTCTGGTTCTTGATGTTAATCGGTAGAAGCATCAAAGAATATCACCATGATTAACCCGTTTCAATATTTCAGATAATGCTAGATTTTATGAGTCATCATCAATTTATGACACGCTACACGTCAATACTCAAACGAACAACTATGCTGGGCATTTTTCCCTCCCTGGAAGAAGTACCACTGGGCATGCAGACTGTCACATCAGAATTTCGTCAACACCCCGCCGGCACGTTTGCTCAACGCATGTACGATCTGCATCGTACAAAAGCAACTAAATCACAGTTTTTATGATCTCCATCAACATAATTTGTTGCAATATCTGTAAATTACGAACAACATCAAGTTAACATAACTCAGTTTTTATAATAAGGTAGATGATCTGCGCATCTTGTATCGCGCCGTATTGGCCATACAAGAAACTATTATCGCGACATAATGTTTTTTTGTGGGGTTATTATGAATTTCTTCTCAGGCATTATTGATTTACCGTGGTGGGGATACGTGATTGTCATTTTAGTTCTGACACATATTACTATCGCATCGGTCACCATTTTTCTGCATCGTCATCAAGCCCATCGCGCACTTGATCTTTCACCGGGCATCAGCTATTTTTTCAGATTCTGGCTTTGGCTTACAACGGGCATGGTTACCAAAGAATGGGTAGCTATTCATCGCAAACATCATGCTAAGTGTGAAAAAGAAGGTGATCCACATAGTCCCCATGTTTATAGCCTCAAGAAAGTCTTTTTTGAAGGTGCTGAGCTTTATCGTGATGAATCAAAAAATGCAAAAACCATAGAACGGTATGGACATCTCACGCCAGATGATTGGATAGAAAGAGACATTTACGCTAAGCATAGTAAAAAAGGCATTGGCCTCTTACTGGTGATAAACATCCTACTATTTGGTCCTATTGGCGTGACAATATGGGCCATTCAGATGATGTGGATTCCTCTCATGGCCGCCGGCGTGGTCAATGGTGTGGGGCATTACTGGGGTTATCGCAACGCGGAGACACCGGACAAATCAACTAACATCGTGCCCTGGGGTATCATTATTGGCGGCGAAGAACTACACAACAACCACCATGCCTACCCGACGTCTGCAAAGCTCTCAAGTAAATGGTATGAATTTGATATTGGTTGGATGTATATCCGCCTATTAGAAAAACTCGACTGGGCACAGGTTAAACATGTCCCTCCGGTTCTTACACTGGATGAGCAGAAAAAAACCTGCGACGAGAAAACAGTTGCTGCGCTCATCGCTCATCGTTATTATTTTACCCAAGAACTTAAACGTGCCATAGCAACTGATTCTCAAAAATTATTTACACAAGATTTAATGGAAGAAATTCAATCTATATGGGAAGACAAGAATGCAAAAGCCGAGGAGCTGGCAGAAAAACTAGAGCACTGGTGTGAAAAAGTTAAAGGCCTACAAGTCGCTTCTCTGGGTATCTTTGCCCAGAAATTACGCATGAGCACCATAAAATCATAGCAAATACTCATAACATTAAGGCCACTGCCTAATAACAATCAGAATCTTGGAAGGATAACAATCATGAACAATGAAAATAACAACACCATAGACCACGACCTCTCTACGCTTGAAACCGAAATACATGATGCCGTCGCACATGGCACAAACGTCAAA
>JAJFJH010000112.1 GCA_021774155.1 Nitrosomonas sp. | reverse complement strand
CTGCCTCAAACAAAATTATCTAAATATGAACTAATTTTTAGTAACCTTCTAATCTAGATTAATAAAGATATAATAAATCAATCAGTTAATGATTTATTCTTTTACGAGATATATGCAATGCTACTTTCTGAGTAAGCTCTAAGTATGTGGTTGGCTATTAGTGGTTTATACTTGCCGTGATGTATGGGCCTTTAATGCCAATAATGCTTGGCAGGATGAAACTTCTTGTAGTGTTTGTTGTGATAGAAGAGTTAATTAAATCTCATCAGCGGAGACTTGTTCTAGAATGATGACTAACAATACGATACTTGTTGTTGATGATGAAATTGGTATACGTGAACTGCTGTCAGAAATTCTGAGAGATGAGGGTTATCGTGTGGTTTTAGCAGAGAATGCTGAGCAAGCGCGTAGTTGGCGAAGTCAAACGCGACCTGATTTAGTGTTGCTGGATATCTGGATGCCTGATACAGATGGCATTACGTTATTAAAAGACTGGGCTAGCGGTGGGTTGTTAACCATGCCGGTGGTTATGATGTCAGGGCATGGCACGATAGACACCGCCGTTGAAGCCACGCGAATTGGTGCGTTTGGTTATCTGGAAAAGCCGATACCTTTACAGAAATTGCTGAGCACCGTCGGCAGAGCGTTGCGTGGTGGTCAGAGTAAACAGCCTTCTCCATTGTCACTGGCTAGTTTGGGTCGTGGGGAAATAATTGCCGATCTAAAGAAACGATTAGAGCAGGTCGCCAATTTAAAAACGTCCTTATTATTTACTGGTGAGCCGGGCGCTGGCATTGAGTTATGCGCGCATTTTATACATCGGCCTAATACGCCTATGGTAGAGCCAGAGACGCTTGTTCTATTAACAGATGCACCATTGGATTTACTTGAACAGGCAAGAGATGGTTTGTTGTTTCTTAAAGATGTGGGCGAACTAAATAAATTAGGCCAGAAAGGTTTATTATTATTGCTAAGTAAAGTGGGTAAATATAATGTTCGGCTAGTGTGCGCGACATCGTTGCCATTGGCTGAATTAACTGCACAAGGTATTTATCATCCAAAGTTATATGAAGCGCTTAGTGGTTTAAGTATTAGTGTGCCAGCATTACGGACGCATCGCGAGGATATTCCAGAACTTGCTGGCCAAATGTTGTCGCGTTTCATTGAGTCGGGTGAAGTGCCATTATTACAATTTAGTACAGCCGCGCTTAATTGCTTGCGTAATTATGATTGGCCAGGGAATCTCACGCAGCTTTCAGGTGTTGTACGGTCGTTAGCATTAACTTGTACAGGCGGGGAAATCTCTGCTGAGGCGGTTCAGCAAGCATTAGAATATCCTGCTTCAACGGCAGCCGCGCCGTCGCCAGCGGCGGCGCCAGATATACCGCTAAATCTTTCTTTGCGAGAAGCACGTGATTTATTTGAGAAAACTTTTTTTGAGCGGTTAATTGATCAAGAAAGTGGGAATATGACGCGTGTTGCAGAACGCGCAGGGCTGGAACGGACGCATCTTTATCGCAAAATTAAGTTATTAGGTATCCGGTTACGAAGTCATTAAATTGACTGGTTGTCAAAGAAGGCCTATTAGCTAATGGCGTGGCTTATAAAGACGGTTTCAATTTTTTTCAAAGCGTACGATAAAATGGATGCTTATCACTTTCTATCAGTTTAATTTCTTATAATAAGTGTGTTTGCTAAAAGGTCATCCTTTCCGAAGGTACGCCTAGCGTTGCGAGTACATTTCATTCCTGAAAGTTACTTGTGGTTGTCGAGTATCGTATCTTAAGAGATAATATAGCATTTGTCGGCCTGTGGCCGCTTGTTGCAGTGGACGATTTTTTGTTTGATGAATTTAAGGGAGTAAGTGTCAATGGGTACATTCAAGGATTTTGACGCACCGGTATTTAAGAATTTAACGAGTGCAATTCGCGCATTGGCAATGGATGCTGTGCAAAAAGCTAATTCGGGCCACCCTGGAATGCCAATGGGCATGGCTGAAATAGCCGAAGTACTATGGATCCATCACATGCGCCATAATCCTACCAATCCAGACTGGTTTGATCGTGACCGTTTTGTTTTATCAAATGGACATGGGTCCATGCTGATTTATGCATTATTGCATTTGACCGGCTACGATTTGCCAATGGAGGAAATTAAGCGTTTCCGTCAACTGCATTCCAAGACCCCAGGCCATCCTGAGTATGGGTATACACCTGGCGTGGAAACTACAACAGGCCCATTGGGACAAGGTATCACCAATGCAGTGGGTATGGCACTAGCAGAAAAAATTCTTGCGGCTGAATTTAATCGCCCAGGTTTTGATATTGTTAATCATCACACCTATGTTTTCCTCGGCGATGGTTGCTTAATGGAAGGTATTTCTCACGAAGCGTGTTCATTGGCCGGTACTTTAGGTTTAGGTAAGCTGATCTGTTTCTACGATGACAATGGTATTTCCATTGATGGTGAAGTTGAAGGCTGGTTCACAGATGACACACCTAAGCGTTTTGAGGCTTATGGCTGGCATGTCGTGCCTAACGTTAATGGTCATGATCCGGTTGCTATCGAGGTAGCTATTGAGGAAGCCAAGAAAGCGGGTGATAAGCCGACCATGATCTGCTGTAAGACCGTTATTGGTTTAGGTTCACCTAATATGGCAAATACCCACTCCGTACACGGTGCGGCATTAGGTGACGCTGAAATTGCGGCGACGCGTCCTCATATTGGTTGGAACCATCCGCCGTTTGAAATTCCTCAAGATGTTTATGATGTCTGGGATGGAAAAGATAAAGGTAAGAAACTGGAGGCAGCGTGGGAACAGAAATTTGCTGAGTATTCGCAGAAATATGCGGCTGAGGCGGCGGAATTTAAACGTCGCATGGCAAATGAGCTTCCTGCAAACTGGCAAAACCACGTGGAAGGTTTTATTAGCCAGGTAAACGCAAAAGAAGAAACAATTGCGAGCCGCAAAGCATCACAAAATGCAATTGAAGGACTTGCGCCAGTATTGCCAGAAATGGTTGGCGGTTCTGCTGATTTAGCGGGGTCCAATTTGACCATTTGGTCTGGTTCCAAAGGTGTGACCCATGATACAGGTGGTAACTATGTTTATTATGGTGTGCGTGAATTTGGTATGAGTGCCATGATGAATGGTATGTCGTTGCACGGTGGTATAATCCCTTACGGCGCGACTTTCTTAATGTTTTCAGAATATGCACGTAATGCGCTGCGTATGGCTGCATTGATGAAGATTCGTTGCTTGTTTGTGTTTACCCATGATTCTATCGGCTTGGGTGAAGACGGTCCAACGCACCAGCCAGTGGAGCAGATTGCAACGCTACGTCATATTCCAAATATGGATGTGTGGCGTCCTTGCGATACCGTTGAGTCAACCGTTTCTTGGGCGCGTTCAGTTGAGCGTAAAGACGGGCCTTCAGTCCTGATTTTCAGTCGTCAGAACCTGCCTTTCCAAAAGCGTGATGCAGCTACCATTAAGCAGATTGATAAAGGTGGTTATGTCTTATCAGAAGCTGCGGGTGGTAAGCCACAAGCTATTATTATTGCAACCGGCTCAGAAGTTGGATTGGCAATGGATGCCCAGAAAGCATTAGCTGATGCCGGTGTTCAGGTGCGTGTTGTTTCAATGCCGTGTACCAACGTCTTTGATCGTCAGGATCAAGCTTATAAAGATAGCGTGTTGTTGCCAGGTGTTAATCGCGTTGCCGTTGAGGCAGGTGTTACAGACACATGGCGTAAATATGTCGGTCTTGAAGGTGATGTTGTTGGTATTGATACCTTTGGCGAATCAGCGCCAGCTGGTGAATTGTTCAAGCACTTTGGCTTCACAGTTGATACTGTCGTCAGTAAAGTTAAAGGCATTTTGTAATTACAAATTAACAGAATTAAATGCATAGAAATAAGGTGTCTTGTTTCTGTGTAATACAGTTTTTATTTAAGGAGCTTCAAACATGACAATTAAAGTAGGTATTAATGGATTTGGTCGTATTGGCCGCATGGTTTTTCGTTCAGCAGTAGAAAATTTTCCTGATATTGAAATTGTTGCAATTAATGATTTGCTAGAGCCTGATTATCTGGCATATAT
>JAJFJH010000111.1 GCA_021774155.1 Nitrosomonas sp. | reverse complement strand
TCATATTTAGATAATTTTGTTTGAGGCAGATGCAAGGTTTTTGCATGCATTCCTGTAAAAACCTTGCATAAAAACAATTAAATAATTATTTATTATATTATGAAACAATAAGTTATAGTTTATGAGTAAGCTCTAATTATTTTCTGATATTTTTGTCGAAATTATTTACATATCAGGATAGTTTGATGTTTGTAAACTCTTATATAAGAGAAAATCTTTATTAATACAACAGTATTTTACTTATGGCAAAAGATTTGCTCTTCTTAATTCTAATAACTAAAAACTGTGTTGGTCTTGTGAGAAATGGGTAAGTGCTTCTTCTATTGTTAACTTGATTTTAAAGGACATCTCACAAATGACTGTAAATTCCGTAGATACTTTTTTTCGTTTTTCGAGTACTACTTTGGTAGACCCCGTTACTACAATCGATTGGTTATATATCCATATCCGGCATGATTGTTGCTTGTTATAACATGACTGTTGCTCGTTACATTGTGGCAGTAATAATAATTGATGATAAACTTTTCTTGGGGTGATTATGAAAAAATTTCTTTTGAGTTGTAATGTGCAAATCAATAGTATTATCATAGCTTTGCTCATGGCAATGGCTTTTCAACCCGCTGTAGCTACCCAAATTGAATTTACGGGTGGCAGTGTACTCCAGAATGATGGTGGAGTGGGAGTAACCAATAATAGCAACGTTTTCCAAAATGTTGCCTCTTACACTGAGCAAGGTTTCAAATTTGAGTTCCTATTTGACTCTGCTGCGCCAAGTGCTTTCGCGTCAATTATTGGCGATTATTACAGCACCGGAAACGATGTGGTTCATTGGCATTGGACTGGCGGGGGTTTTGGAGAAGTTACCGAGGTTCGTGTCTCGAAAGTAGATGGCACAACTTTCGATCTTGGCGGTTTTAGAGTAAGTACCAACACATCAAGTGGAGGGGGATTTTCAAGTGGTACCGAGCTTGTTTCGATCAATACGTCAAAGGCATCAAGTATTTTTAATGTTGATTCAGATAATTGGGGTTTGGGTAGCGGCCCTGACCCTTTGATCAGCATTAACCCATCAAATTCGCTATTCGATGACATTGCTTGGTTTTCCTTCACCAACGATCAAAACAGTACCGCAGTGGGAATGGGGTTGGATAACTTTTTCCTTGATGAGCCGGGTGATCCAAATGGCACTGACCCGACCAATCCGACCAATATACCAGAGCCAACCTCTTTTGCTTTACTTTTTCTTGGCCTTGCTGGACTAGTATTTGCTCGTCGAAAGATAACTTGATTGATCCACTCTCTTGGTTAATACTTAATCCTGCTAGGAATATCCAGTCTATTTGTAACAAGAAAACATGCATTCTTGAGTGATAATTACGAGAAATTATCTGAAAGGCGCAATAGGTGAGCACATTAATCTGCTGATGGCAGCTCTGCATGGAACTTGAATAAATGGATGCACATGTTCACATGTGCATTGGTATTCCGCCTAAGCATGCTGTGTCAAATATGGTGGGTACATCAAAGGAAAGAGTGCGATTCAGTTAGCAAAAGGGTTTAGATCTCCCCGGCGCAGTTTTGCCGGGGAGAATTTCTGGGCACAAGGGTATTTGTATCTACAGTAGGACTAGCCCCAATATTGCACCAGTACATTAAATTTCAGCCTGCAACCTATATGTTTATTGACCTTTGGAAGATTGATTAAAAAGACAGTTTGTACCCAACACTTAATTTTTCGGCTTTAAACTTGCCCTGTTCTGAATTGAACGCACATGCTTGCTACGCTGCAGAATAGCTGCGGCTCCGGTCGCGAGCACGCTCAATTCAAAACAGTTCGGCGCTTAAATGCCAGAAACTGGCGCAATATTGAGGCTAGACGAGCAAATAATGCGTGCTTACATTCGTAACCAAGAGACGGAAGATGAACGTCATGATCAGTGAAGCTTGAAGTGTAAGCAGCTGCTTTAAGCGGCACACGGTGTTAAGACGTCTTTGAGGCGTTCACATAATAAGCCTCCGGCTTTGCCGGGGGCGTTTAACTGTTAACTTGATCTTAAGGGATGCCGCACAAATGACTATAAATTCCGTAGATACTTTTCGTTTTTTTGGTAGTTTGGTAATTTTTTATCACAATTTTTGTAGAAAAATAAAATTACGCTACTTTTCTAGACCCCTTGACTTGACCCCTTGACTTGACCCCTTGACTAGATGTGAAAAATGGGTAGGTACATTATCTATTGTCAACTTAATTTTAAGGGATACCGCGCAAATGATTATAAATTCCGTAGATACTTTTAATAATACTTGATCAACAACTGTTGTCGAAAGATAGTACAGAGCTGGTTTTTCAGATCCTGTTATTCTTCCGTTGCCGATGAATTCAAGTTATCCGAAGCCGAATTTTTTAAGAGAAGGGCGTTTTAATGTCAAATTTTAGTTTAAGTAATATCACAATCTCTCCAAGCGACGATTTTTTCTTTCAAGACAATGACGGCAAACCAGATGGTGATCCAAATGGGTCTCCAACAACTTTAACGGTATCAGTTTCTCGGTTGCTAGAAAACGATACTGTTTTTGGTAGCGCATTATCTTTAGATAGAGCTTACTCAGAAAGTAGCATTGCATATATCTCGTAAAAGAATAAATCATTAACTGATTGATTTATTATATCTTTATTAATCTAGATTAGAAGGTTACTAAAAATTAGTTCATATTTAGATAATTTTGTTTGAGGCAG
>JAJFJH010000012.1 GCA_021774155.1 Nitrosomonas sp. | reverse complement strand
CAGCTTCCAATATTTTCCAGTGTCAGTACCTATCCTAAAAGAAACTAAGCAATAAAAATAAAACTGGTAAATTTGAAAGCTATTTTCTGGAAAAACTGGCAAAATTCAACTGATTGACAATTAAGGAGCATGTCATGCTGGTAAAACAGCTAACTGTTGGACCGATATTGGGTGCTACAGATACAACATCTGTAAGAATATTCGGGCGTTCTGAATTCGAAATAGACGGTGATCGGCCAAGGAGGGCTCACGGTACGATCCGATTACGCAAAAAGGGTAATTTAAGTTTTTCGGCACCTATCTTTTTCAAGATGAACCCTAATTTTGATATGACTGGCCTGGCTATAGTGTCCGATCTGCATTCCAACACTGCCTATGAATATCAAATGGGTTGGTTTTATTCCGATGTCGAAACAGCTCATGTCGATGTGGCCAATATTTTAGTATGGGAGCAGATAGAAACTGTCGAGTTTCGTACCGCATCGGCTGACAGCGAAGCTCCCAGAGTTCTTGTCACAGGTTCGTGTCGTTACTTGTTAAGAATGTTCGGAGGCATGTGGTTTGATGATCGTGGTGATAAGACATTCCGTTCTATATTGCGCTGCATTGAAAATGGCGAGCGTATTGATCAGTTCATTATGTGTGGAGATCAGATCTATGCGGATGATCTGAATGTCATTGGAGCTGATGCAGGAGTTGATGAGTTCAACAAACGTTACCGGGCAGTCTTTACTACTAAATATCTTAGGCGTCTGATGGGGCAGGTTCCAACGTACATGACTCTTGATGATCATGAGATCGAGGATAATTGGCCGGCATCCGCATCAGAGAACGATTGGGTTACCAAGTTTCCGTCCGCAATACATGCTTATTCGACGTATCAGGCAAGCCATAGTCCGTTATTTAAGATAAACAATAATCGTTTAGAAGATACGCCCACACATCTTTGGTATACCTACCAGGATGGTTGTTGTGACATATTTGTGAGCGATACAAGAACAGAACGACTACTTGATAAAATAACACCTGAAATGCTCGGACCAAAACAAATGAGAAGGCTGCTTGAGTGGCTGAAAGACGGTAGCGGTCGAGTAAAGATTGTTGTATCGAGCATTCCCCTGTATGAGTCTGAGTCCAGTGATAAATGGAATGGGTTTATCGTGCAGCGTGATAAAATTCTTGAGACTATACGAAAGAATGGTGTAAATAAAGTTATTTTCATTTCCGGAGATGTTCACGCCTGCATGTCATCTGAGCTCGTCGTTGGCAGTGACAATTCTAAGATTGTTTCAGTCGTATCTTCAGCATTCTTTTGGCCTTACCCACACCCCAAACGAAGGGGGTTCAAATTAAAAGGCTCGATTGAGACAAGGACCGCAAGCCAATATAAGATAGAAAATGCTAGCAAGGTTTACCCAACCGATGCATTCACAAAATTAGCGATCAAACCATCGGGCGTACACGTAGAGTTTATCTCCCGAAAAGGAAAGCGGTTGGGCAAGAAGGAATACAAATTTTAAATGCCCATATTTTGCCGTGGGAAGCTAAACCATTTACGCTACGCGGTTAAAACATCCCTTGAGGTTCCTATCCCATTCCTCTAACACACTGAATAATTGGTTCAAGGTCTCTCCTTTGAGGCGCCCCATCTATGTGCGAGCTTATGTTTTATAATGTAATTGCTTTGGTGCGTATACCAAGCTATTGATAAGATTAGGGATTAGCCGTTAATTTTAACCATCACTCTAGAATAATGAGGGCAAACAAAAGATATAGCCAATCTAGTTCCTATATAACCTCGCATAGGGCTGCAACCCTTAGACCTTATTATTTTATGCTTTTCATAGCGAGTCCTTAGAACTTCATAAGTTTTTTTAAAAATAAAATCATCATCTAAGCTTTTAACTAGCTCATTAGTTTTTCCATGGGGATATATCCTTATATCCCCTTTTTTTACTTCTTCAGGAGGAATGACAGCATTAAAAATTCTGTCAACTAACCTGCCATCTGAATTAAGGATATGAACTTCTGAATCATAAGAAAGGAATACAGTAGCAATACGAACATATTTTCCATCTATAATTGTTTCCACATCAAAATATGTTTTATCAATTCCTTTTAGGGTAAAAAAATCATCTTTTTCATTATAAGTACAACTATCATCACTTGTATGCCAAGTAGTATCATAAGTAGCGATTGATCTCGAATTTTCATCCCAGCTAAAAGTATATTCGTGATCAAGCTCATATTTTCCACGCAGTGAATTGCATACCGATTCACCTATTGGCGACTGCTTTTCTCTTTCATTTATCTTATTGCCAGTCTTTAATAAGTTGACACCACCAACAATCAGGAGAATTGCTAGTAATACGATAATAAAAACCGAAATAAGCCATTTAAATCTCCATTTTTTTCTATTTCTTCTATTCTTTTATTTACCTTGGTCTCTTTAAGCTTGCTGACTTCTTGTAGAATTTTATGAATCCAGCGATGAGCTTCATATTCATTCTCACTGGCTAAAAGGTGCTGTCGAGTTCTAAAAAATGGTTTTAAATCGTTGGGCTTCGTAGGAGGAAATATAACCGTAATTAATTTTAAATTATTATCCCGCCTACATCTTTTTTCAATTAGGTCAATTTCAATTTCAAAAAAATTCTCTGGTTTTTCTAGGGCCTTGGCTGAATAAAGGACTACAAAAAAATCTGCTTTCTCTATATATTTTTCAATCTCTACACTCCAAGTTTCTCCAGGGTGGATACCACTCTTGTCTATAAAGGTATCAATGTTTCGATTGCTTAACTCTATATCTAGAATTTCGGCAAATTTCCCAAACTCACGTGGATAAGAGATAAAAACCAACATCTTGTTGTTAATTAGAAATAATTTATTAGAAAAAGCAAAGTTGTTTTCTGCAAAGAAGTATCGCATATAATTTAAATATTTGTTGTGGCATATTTAAACTATTTTCGAGTCAATCCCTATGGGTTTTTGGTGCGAGATTAGCAGTCATTAATCAGCTATTGCAGCAAGTGCGTGACGCCAAATAAAACATGAAGTGGATAACTATTGTAAATATTAGATCGCAACTTAATTGTGTCTAATTTGTGTCAGACTGCAGCAGAAATACCATCATTTGAGACCGAGTGACACTGGTTTTATGCTTGGCAAGCATTACAAGCTATTGATTTGTGAATATATTTAATTCTTAATAACGTTCCGTAATCAGTAGGCCGGCAGTTCGATTCTGCCCAACAGCACCATTCCTTACCTTATTGTTTTAATTGCATTATTTTTCTTGTATTTCAGGATCAGAAAAGCGTTTATTAGGCAACGTACTGAGATATAAAGAAATTATTAGTTCGACTCGTGCCAGATTCTTTTTTCAAACCTCTTCTCTGATTTCAGTTCAATTCTTAGATTTACTCAGGATTCTCATTCAGCATAAAGATTGCGTTCAGATGCCGTGAAAGAACAAAGTGACGATAGGAACAGTGTTTTTTAATCAGCTGAGTGTCTTGTTATGTTGTTTCTGCATATAAGCTTTGAATAGCATCTATAGGAAACTTATAATCCAGCGCTCCCATTGGCATATGGTTTAATTCACGAATAATTTCTGGAATCATTGCGCTATGGATACCACCTTCACTCAATATGCAATGTTTATAGTGAAATGCCAAATCATTCATTGAGCCTAAAACACTTTTACTATTTGTACCTGCAAATGATAAATCTTGATACTCTGATTTAATAGCTTCTTGAGCTTTTTTGGACAACCCTTCTGACGCTACAACACAATATAAGTGATTGATAAATAATTTTCCCAACTCTTTGATTAGAGCACGATTGATGTCAGGAACAATAAAATTGAATAGCGTTTTATCATTTACAAAAAGAACACACTTTCTTCTGTCAATGTGTAACAAATTAGCATGCCAAGAACCTAAAAATGAAAACGTTGGCTCTGAATCTGCTAGATCGCTTTTCTTTAGCCCCATTTCTTTCTGGAGCTTTTGTGTACACCTGATTATTTGCATAGTTTATTGAACAACATAACATTCAGTACCTTGTCATGCTTACCGAATTTACTACTAACTTTCTAGTACGCTTAGCTTCCCAATAACCATCGCGAATTTCTTTGACCATATTTTTACCGATCAATACATTTTTAGACAGGACTAAGCCGTCACATATAAGATGATTTTCAAACGGAACAATAGCAGTTTCTATGTAACAAAATTCAGGGAGAAGCTCTTCAAGCGATGTTGCCAAAGCAACAATCTGGTAGTAAATGCCGCTTTCGGTATCTTGTAGAACATAGCCGTTCCGGTATTTTTTAAGGTAAACGAAATTACCGCATACTGCTGACCTTAAAGAGTCTATAAACTGTTTACCTGCGAGCATTCTGCAATTTTTATCAATATCTTCTATGCGCTCGTAAATTTTAGATCTTAAAGCAACATACTCTTCGATTCTTGAAGGTAAAGCCCCGCCATTAAGATATGTCATGATACTTTTGTATTTTTCTAGAAATGTATCTGCTTGTTCTTTACGGATCAACATATCTTAATCTCAAAAATTACATCGCGATATTTTACAATTACCAAATGAAATTATCACTTCCATGCGTAGTGGAATTCACATATAGGCATTTAGGTAATAGAAAAACCAGATCAAAAATAATGACTTAAAGGCTTTGTTAGCTGTAATTTTAGTGCGTACATAACCTAGCCAATTGTTTCACCGAAATATGACTTTTCAAATATTACTTTTTTGTTGTCAAACAAGCCAGGAAATGCATTTCTGATACCAGAATTCAGATGTTCTAAAACGTAGTTTATGACTTCATCGATAGAATAGTCTGGTGTTGTATTGATATGAAGATGTATATGGTCATAACCTACACATAAAAAATTTATTTCACAGTCATATTTACCTCTTGCATTTTGGAATATAGAGGACTGTTCAATTAGCTCATCTACATTCATTTGCTGAACTGCATAAGCTTTTAACCATTTATGACGCTCGGCTAGCTCTTTGTCATTATCACTATTGGGAACAGATTCAAAAATGTCTTTATTTTCACCAACGACTGATATGTTCGGTTTAAAAGCAAAGCATTCAATTTCGCTGCTATTTTGAATATTTCGAGTCAAATCACATAGAATATTTTCTTGGAACTCATATTTTCGGCAGAACGAACAATTACTAGAAATGTTAGCCGTCACGTATTGTTCGGCGGCGTCCCTACATTATGGAACGGCCTTTGGATATCCAACTGTCTGTGACAGCAAAACCTGTTGATCATGCGTTAGGCCGAGAGCATCAGCAATCACTGTGCGGTCGATCCAGGCACGGATAACCGTAGCCAAGCCATTGCTGGCAGCAAACAGGTATACGTTCTGCGAAATAGCACCCGCTGCAACAGACGCATAGGACTCGCGTTGGCCTACCGGCACTAGGTTCATGCGCGAGTGATCCGCCACGTACACCAGATCCAGTGGCGCTTCATCTACGAAGTCCTGGTAACCTGTGATGCGCCTTAAGTCACTTGATGCCACCAGGTGTAGTTCATGTCCCTTAGCATCATAGCGGTATGCTCCTGAGGGGAGCGCTACAAATATGTCAATTTCCTGAACATTCAGCGCCGAGGGGGAAGTACGTCCACCGTCTGAACGGTTCATTCCATACGCTGCCCACAGAAGGTTTGAAAACAGCTGCATGGGCAATGGGTCAGGAGCAAAATCGCGGGACGATTGGCGTTTGACCAGAGCTTCCATTAACGGAAGACCGCCGTGTTTCTCAGGCGGCGGCAGTGAGATAGACGTTGCTGTATCTCCCTTGACTGGCTTGGGTCGCAACTGTCCCATCATACCGAGTACAAGTTTGGTTAAGGTATTCATAGCAGCTATCCCTCCATATATGCATTTCAATCATGCATTGAAAAGTTACCATGCCACCACGTCAAAATCTATAAGCAAGAATTGTAATAACAGTGTTTGATTTGTTCATTGCGATATAGCCTGCTCAACCACTACATCCGCTAATTTCTGCTGCAACTGATTGGCTGCCGTGATGTGAGTTTTGAGTTGGTCGCATAGCGCCATCAGTTCATCGACTTTGGCGATGATGCGGTGTTGTTCTTCAGCTGGAGGAACAACTAGTAAAAAATCTCCAATTTTTCGCAGCACAAGGTTCTTGTTTCCTATTCCCTCTGTTCCATTTTTAGATTGCACTTTTACAAGCGGAGAAGAAATTAGTCTTCGAAGGTATTCAGCATTTACTAGCGCCCATGGTGCCTTTATTAGTGCGACACTAACAAAAATACTAAATTGTCTATTCGTATCTACTGCAACAGGAATTCCCGTGGTACCAACTTTTGTAAGAAGCAAATCTCCAAACTGAGGATTGCAACGTTGACTGAGTTGATTGTGCTCGTTCGTAGATATAAATCGTGTTGAACTGAAGTCGAGTACACCTCTACTCATATCCTTTACTGATAGAAAAGGTATACCCGATTCAACATATGTTGGTGTGTGATGCGTTCCATCAGTAATTTTTGTTGCTAACTCAGAAAATCGCACCCACTCCCACCCCAAAGGTATCTCAAATGATTTTTCCTCATCCGTAATCGGTGGCAGTGGCTTACTTTTCTTGATCTTCCCCTCAGCAATCAACTTCTCTTTTTCAGCCTTAATACGCTTAAGCAATTCACTGGCGGGTTCGTCACTGGGATCTTGTGGCACGAGTTTACCCATCACCGCCAGTTGCAGCAGGGTTTGTTTGAGGGCGTCGATGCTGGACTCAGTAGTGAACAGGGTGTCAAAATTCGCGGCGATACGCTGCCAATTGGCGCTGAAGTCATCAGCACTTTGCGCTTGGGTGAGTGTGCCGAGCAGGTGGCTGACGAGTTTTTCGTGGGCTTCGGCGGCGTTGGTGTGCTGGGCTTCTAGTTGGTCACATAGTGCCATCAGTTCGTCGACTTTGGCGACGATGCGGTGTTGTTCGGTGCGCGGTGGCGTTGGTACACAATAGCTCAACAATTCTTCTTGTCTGATTCCGGCAACGGTCATCCCACTGCCAATGATTTTTAGAGTACTGTAGAAATTAATAAAATAATCAACATCAAGATGAGAAGAAATTTTCAAAGCTTTAAGGTCTTGATTGATTGCGACATCCATTGCTGCAACTGCAATTTTACCTAACCCCATTCTTGTACATATTATTAAATCACCTTTATTTGCTAGCTTGCTGCCTGATTCAAGCCCTTTTTCAGTTATGTAATCTTGTGTAGTTTCGAGAAATTTTTCGACATTTAAATCCTTAACGCTAGCCCAAGGTATATCGCCATTCCAAAATTCAGAATTATTTTTACTAGGTGTGCCACCACTAATAATTGTTAGAACAAAATCATTAAGCCTCGTCCATTCCCAACCCTTCGGTAATCCAAATAGTTTTTCCTCATCCGCAATCGGCGGCAGCGGCTTACCTTTCTTGATCTTCCCTTCAGCAATCAACTTTTCTTTTTCAGCTTGTATGCGTTTCAACAATTCACTGGCCGGTTCGTCGCTGGGATATTGCGGTACCAGCTTACCCATCACCGCCAGTTGCAGAATCAACTCACGCAGTTTTTTGACGCCATACACACTAATGCCATTGCTGCCATTACCGGCACTACGGCCACGGCCTGATTTCTTTTTTTTTTCTGCCGCTGCCCAGATATCGAGTTGATCAGTCAGTAATTGATGACTGGCGTTCATGCCTTGCTCCCGCGTTGCAACGCTTCTCCCAGGATGCCTTTTAACTTTCCGCGTAGCGCGGTGATGTCATTTTGCATCGCCTGGTATTGTGCCAGCAGGACATCGGGGTCGTGGATTTCTTGTTCACCCACATGCGGGTTTTTGCAGTCGAGGTTGTAGTTGCGTGCCTTGATATCTTCCAGGCTCACCTTCCAGGCGTATTCATTTTCCACGCGCTGTTTGAAGCCGTCTGTTTCCTTACCCCACCATGCCGCCTCGGCATCAAATTCTTCGATCTTCATCGGTTTGGTTTTGTTGTAGCTTTTCACACCGGGCGGGTAAGGGTGTTCGTAAAACCAGATGTGTTGCGTGGGAGTGCCTTTGCTGAAGAACAGCAGGTTGGTCTTGATGCCAGTGTACGGGCTAAACACGCCATTAGGCAGGCGCACGATGGTGTGCAGGTTGCATTCCTCCAGCAGCTTTTCCTTGATACGGGTTTTGATGCCTTCACCAAACAGAAAACCATCGGGCAAAACCAGTGCGGCACGACCACCGGCCTTAAGCAATTGCATAATCAGTACTAAAAACAAATCCGCAGTTTCACGGGTGCGAAAGGCGGTTGGGAAGTTGGTTTCTATGCCGTCTTCTTCCATGCCGCCAAACGGCGGGTTGGTGACCACCACATCGACACGTTCTTTCGGTGTCCAGCTGATTAACGGACGCGCTAGACTGTTGTCGTGGCGGATATTGATGGGTACATCAATGCCGTGCAGGATCATGTTGGTGGTACACAGCAAATGCGGCAATGGTTTTTTCTCGATACCAGCAATGCTGGCTTGCAATTGCGCTTCATCATCGACCGTTTGCACATCTTGTTTGCGGATATGCTCAATGCTGCAGGAAAGAAAACCACCGGTACCGCAGGCGGGATCGAGTATTTTCTCACCGAGGTGTGGGTTGACCATACGCACCATGAATTCAGTCACTGCACGTGGCGTATAAAACTCACCCGCATTGCCTGCGGCTTGCAAGTCGCGCAGCAATTGCTCGTACATGTCGCCGAACAAATGGCGCTCTTGGGCTTTGTTGAAGTCCACTCCGTCTTGAATCTTGTTGATCACCTGCCGGATCAACTGACCGGATTTCATGTAGTTGTAGGCGTCTTCAAACACCGAGCGGATGACATAAGCGCGTTGATCGCCGCCTTTGGCTTCGAGTTGCTGTAGCGCAGGGAATAGGTCGTTATCAAGAAACAATTTCAATTCGTCGCCAGTCATGCCTTCGGCGTCGGCGGCCCAGTTGCGCCAACGGTATTGCTCCGGCAACGGGGATTGATAATTATCTTGCAGCAATTCCCATTCGCTTTCGCGGTCATCAAAAATTTTCAGGAAAAGCATCCAAACCAGTTGGCTTAAACGTTGGGCGTCGCCATCGACACCGACGTCTTTGCGCATGATGTCTTGGATGGATTTTATGGTAGAAGAGATGCTCATAGCGGGTTCTTATTTTTATGGGTTTAAATCAGAGGTAAAGGTTTTGTTCCAGCTCATGCAGTGCCGTGATGTAGCCGGGCTTGCCACCAAAGGCGGACACTAACTCGCTGGCTGTACCCATGTGTTTGAATGGGTCGAGCGTGAGTATTTTAATGTCCTCGATGTTTTCGATGCCGGTGTCTGCGTATTTTTCCAGCAGACTTTCCAATACATTGCGCGCGTGTTCACTGTATTTGGCAAAGTAGTTACGCTTTTTAACATTCTCCGCACGTTCACGACGGGTTAGTGGTGGCTGGTCGAATGCGACATGACAGATCAAATCGAAGGCGCCAAAATCCTTGCCCACTTCATCAGCTAAAGGC
>JAJFJH010000110.1 GCA_021774155.1 Nitrosomonas sp. | reverse complement strand
AAAGTGATACAAGCTAAATATGAGTAAACCTCTGAGGTTGTTCAAGTTGTTCATGTTTTACTTCATTAGTTGTAGTTTCTGATAAATCAGAATCATCATTTGAGCTTTCAGTATGAATCCCAACCTCATCATTGTCCTGGATATTCTTTACTAAAACACTTGAATATTTAGATCCTTATTCCAAGGTGACGTCGATTGTGCTGGTATTTGTGTGAAATAACTGCATTAGGTATAACGAAAAAGTCTTTAAAGTGGGTGCAGTAGCTAAGTTGACCTTATTATTGGAAGGTACAACTGGATAATTCGTACAGGTTGTTGTGAGTGCGCATGAAATCAGTAACAATGGGTTTCAAATGAAGTGAACTGCTGTTTTTACATGCTGATAAGTTACCACCGTTACTTTTTATAATATCATTGTACTCTCACAACACACGCTCTCAAGGAGAGGTACCTTGAAACTATTCGTTGTAATTCTCATAGGTATCACGATTCTTGCCGGGACAAATTCCGCTGCAATGTCACAAGAAACTTTTGATTCCAAAAACATGACCTGCAACATCACGACACCGGGTACGGATGGCTGCACAGGGTTACCAACGCTTCATTCTGGGGTGCTTACTATTTCGAAAGATGGGACTTTTAAACTCAAGGCTCAGTACAATGGGTGTTTCATTATTGAGAATGTAATGAGATCAGGAAAATTTCAAGTATCCTATTTTGGAGAAACTATGAGCTTTGAGCTCCTGTCTAAGGGAGTAACGTGGATGAAAGATAACGAACCAGATTTGCCAAGGACGCTTGGTTTTGCAAATTTAAATTACGATAGGCTGGATGGATATTTAATTGATCTATCTGCTGTGATGCGTGAGCGTGGGCGCAACACCAAAAATATCATTACCGCGAAATTGCAATGCAAGGTGAATGAATAAGACAGCAAATCATCACGTTATTGCTGGCTCGTTAAAATGCTACGTTGCGTTTCTTATATAAAGGACGGATAAGAGTACTTTCTTCACTCTTTAAAAAGGAGTCCACAGCATGACACATCATAAAGAAGTATTTGAAAGCTGCAATATTGAAATAAAAAACGATACCAATCTGTCGATTAATGGAAAAGAAATTGAATACGAACATGATGGAAGCAAAAATAAATGGTCTTCAAAATATCTGCCCTATACCCAATATGATTCGTTATTGGAAATGGCAAGAGAAATCGCTAAGCACACAGTTGAGTTTTCCAACATAAACGAATAATCTAATTAGTCTGATAAAAGGAGAAAATTCTCATGGCTATCAGAAAAGATGCAAACACACTTACTTCTGCTGAGCGGGCAGAATTTGTTGCTGCCATTCGAGCTTTGAAAACCGAAGGTATCTATGACCAATTTGTTCTTCGGCATGCGAATGCCATTATGAGCGCTATTCATCGAGCTCCGGCTTTTCTGCCTTGGCACCGCCGTTTTATTTTCGATCTCGAACTGGAACTTCAGCGTGTCTCAGGCAACCCAAATCTCGGGATACCCTACTGGAACTGGCCATCAGGAGGAGCGAATGCTTCCATGTGGAATGACGACTTTCTTGGCGGAAACGGAGATGCTGGTGGCGTGGTCCGGACTGGGCCATTCCGAGTTGGCCAATGGACAGTTGTCAATTCCAGCGGATTGCCGGCAGGCCCGCTTACGCGAGCTTTTGGTCAAAACGGGCTACCAACTCTGCCTATTCAAGCGGAAATCGATCAAGTCATGGCCGTTACGCCGTATGACGTGTCGCCATGGAATATTAACAGCAACCCCAGCTTCCGTAACCAGATCGAAGGCTGGGTTGGTCCCAACCTTCACAACCGTGGACATGTCTGGGTAGGCGGTTCTATGCTACCGATGACCTCGCCAAACGATCCGGTGTTCTTTATGCACCATTGTATGGTCGATAAGATCTGGCATGAGTGGCAAATACGCTTTCCGAATCAAGGCTACCATCCAGAAACCGCTGGTCCTTTCGGGCAGAATTTAACCGATCCAATGGATAGCACTCCTTCCGGGCAGATCGGCCCGCGTCCTATCGATATTCTAGACAGTGCAGCCCTGGGTATTGTATATGATGGTGTCGTCATTCAGCCCCCACCAGAGATATCTCTCATTACCGTTGGAGCCAACCCAACGCAAGCCAATATTGGAGTGCCTGGAGAAACTGATGTTTTCCGGTTTGAAGTCTTAGTCTTCGGCCCTCACACTATGTACACTACCGGATCATCCGACACGTTTATGACCCTTTTTGGCCCCAATGACCCGAATGCTCAAGTGACATCAAATGATGACGGAGGAGAAAACCTAAACTCACAGATTACGCGAAATCTCTCAGCAGGAACTTACTATTTACGTATTCGTCTTTTTAGTCCGAATTCAACAGGAAACTATGCGATAGTCGTGAGTTCTGATGACAGCAACCCTATTCTCATTCCTGAACTTATTGTAGATGGGGAGAGCATCAATGCAGCCATTTCTGTAGCAAACGAGAGCGATTTATACCGATTTAATATAACAACTGAAGATACCTACACCATTCAAACAAATGGGGTTACTGACACCTTTATGACTTTGCATGGGCCAAATAGCCAAATACCAGAGATTGCCAGAAATGACGATGGAGGGGCCTCATTCAATGCTAGGATCCGTCGTCAGATCGTAGCTGGTGAGTATTTCGTTCGTGTGAGACACTTCTCATCTCTCGGGACAGGAGCCTATAGCATCCATATTGCTCAAGGGTGAGATTAAAATGGGCGGCTGGTCATCGCACGACATGAAGCATCAGGAGCCACTAACTTTTCAATTGCATGGCCATAACATATACATTTTGTTTCACTGGCAATACAAGAATTAACTAAACTCTAATTGATAGGCGCCGCTCTCAGCTCGCACTCTTAAAAAGAAATACAATGTCATTGCGTCGCTTTTTCACAATATCTTTCCTTGTCATCCTGGCTGGAAGCATTTCTGTCGGAGCAGTTTACCTCTACAACTTTGACCTTAACTCCTTCAGGAAAGAAATTGAAACCCTGGCATCTAAGCAAATCTCAAGGCCGCTAACCCTTGGCAAAGCTCACCTTTCATTCAAGCACGGACCAGCCTTCGCTTTTAACAATGTCACGGTCGGAACGGCAGATGATGACCTCTATTTAGACGTAGATAGGGTTTATTTTCGTATTCAGACCCTCCCGCTGCTGTCTGGAAAGGTTCTGTTTTCAGAAATCCTGCTAGAGAAACCAATTTTTTCCATCCAACTTCAACAATCAGAATCTGAAGTTTCCCCATTCCGGTTAATGCCAGAACAAAAGCTCCTGACAAAGGAATTGATCAAATCGTTGCATATTCTCAATGGTACTATCCGAATAAAGGATTCAAGCCGGGGAAAGGAACAGGAAACCTTTGTCATCGAAAGGTTTCACTTTAGCATTGACGATTTCAATCTCCTGTCTGCCGGAAATATCAAGGCCAACGCGACACTTTTTCACCGCGGGGTGCGCTCGCCCTTTTCCATTGATGGGGAATACCGCTCGAATAAAGAAACTGCAAGCTGGGATAGTGCCTTCTATCGCGTCAACCTTTCCATCGAAAATTTGGCTGCAAAAAACCTGAGACACTTGACCGACAACTTGAAATCGGATCTCGTTCTGCGAGGATTTGTCGATCTCAATATGCAGATTGAAGGGAATCCGCAGACCGGCGTCACCTTTAATACGCAATTGACCGGGAAAAGCCTCGACATAACAAAGTCGAATCTGAAAATTCCACCTATACCGATCTCGCAAGGAAACCTGAGTGGTCACATCCAGTACGAAAAAAATGCTTTCGATATCAAGGCCAAAGCGACACTTCATCCCCACGGGGTGCTCTCGCCCCTTTCCATTGATGGGGAATACCGCTCGAATAAAGAAACTGCAAGCTGGGATAGTGCCTTCTATCGCGTCAACCTTTCTATCGAAAACCTGGCTGCAAAAAACCTGAGACACTTGACCGACAATTTAAAATCAGATCTCGCTCTGCGAGGATTTGTCGATCTCAATATGCAGATTGAAGGGAATCCGCAGACCGGTGTTACTTTTAATACGAAACTGGCCGGAAAAAACCTCGACATAACAAAGTCGAATCTGAAAATTCCGCCCATACCGATCTCCCAAGGGAACTTGAATGGTCACATCCAGTACGGAAAAAATGCGCTCGATCTCAAGATAACCAAGCTCACACTTGATACCGACTATGGTCGTCTGGAGGCCGAAAACAAGGCTCGATTCACTCTGTCTAATGATAGACTGACCGGCATCTCGAGCCAGGGACGTCTCTCTATCCGGCTTTCATCTGGCACTAAGCAACCTGTCTCCCCTTTTTTCACCCGTCACCTGATAACATCTTACCAAGTCGATCTTGACCGAACAAAGCATGGCTGGAAAACAACAAAAGGACAACTCACTTTCCCTGACCTTGACGTTCGGTTCCATGGCCAATGGCACGACAGCGACAAACAACCCCACACCCTAACCTTTGACATTCCCGGAGCATCATTGCCTGCAATGACAGCTTTAATGCCGGGTCTCAACCACCTCAAACTTGACGGTCGGTTTAAAGCTCACCTCAGCCTCGATATCCCGCCACACGGTTCACTGCAGACCGTCGGCACGCTGGATCTCACCGACGTACATATCGCCACTCCCGAGATACTTGCTGATCTGAACCGACTGAACGGTACTATTCAACTAGACAATAAATCTCTCTTTGCCAAAGGGTTGAAAGCGGATTTCGGAAGATCTCCGGTTACCGTTGACCTTGATATTCCCGACCTCACGGCCCCCGACGTTACGTTACATGTCTTGGGTGACGCAATCCGGGCTAACGAACTGATTTTTAAATCTGACAGTCTCTACCTGAAGGAAATAGACGGCATTTTTCGCCTTGCTGACAACACGCTTTTTCTAGGCCCAATCCATGTGAAGATGGACGGCGGCACGGATGTTACGGTCAATGGCACGGTAAAAAATTTCACCGCAGCCGATATAGAACTAGATATAAAGGGCGAACACGGGAATATTGATGAAATCATTGCTTTGTGGCAAAACGATCATCCCATCCCACCAATCAAACAGCCAGTGGCTCTGGGTAGCCTGAAAATTGACATCAGTGCAGACAGTGGTCAGATTTCAGGTATGCACTTTGATCAAGCAACCTCACAAATCGTTCGTCGAAATAACTCCCTTGTCATTGGCCCGATCCACTTCAACGTCGGATCCGGAAAGGGTCTTGGACAAGTGCTTGTCGTTGACCAGGATGAAGGCCCTTCCCTGTTGAAGATATCTGGAAATCTCAAGAATTTTGACGCCCAAACCGTTTACCAACAAATATTAAAACGAAATGGCCTGGTCAGTGGCCGACTGAACGCAGATTTTTACCTTGAAGGAAAAACTGGTAAACAATTTTTACCGACCTCGCTTGGAACTTTTACTATCGAGAACAAGGACGGGCAGCTCTATGGGCTAAACTGGGTTAGTAAAATACTACACATCCTGAATATTTATCCGGTGTTGACCGAAAACATCCGGGGTAAGGGGCTCCCATTTGACACAATCTCATTTAACGCCCAGCTCGACAAAGGGATACTGTCAACAAAAGACTTTCTGATGGAAGGGAACATCATGAACCTGTCGATGATTGGGGAGCATAACCTGATCAGCAACATGCTTAATTTTGAACTGGGAGCTATGCCGCTGCGTGGCGTCGACAGCATCCTCTCCTATATCCCTATTGCCGGTTGGCTATTGACCGGAGGTCAGAAGGCCCTGGTCGTTGTTCACTTTAAAGTGACCGGCGATGCTGATGAGCCTGACGTCAAGGCGTTACCCATTGAGTCGCTTACTGCGCCATTCATCGGAATTCTTAAGCGCACATTCAACTTCCCGGTTAAAATTATTACCGACCCCAAGAAAGCCATCATCAATCAGTAAAACACTTGCATCACATGCATTTTCACCGCTCCGCAGACTATCTACCGAATACATCTTTGGCAGTTTTTCCGTAAGCGATCAACACGACCATCTAAAAATTTTCAACAAATCCCATTATCCTCAAACAGGCATTTTTCCTGTAGCCAACCAGTGAGCACATTCTGGCCCCAGTTTCTCAATGACTAATGCCTCATACCGGGCGCTATCTGCATCACTTAAAACATCACGCCAGCGACCATTTTTACCTTTATTAATAAAGGTTTTAGCGCCGCCTTCCCATAGACTGCCACCTAAAGGCACGCTGAGTTCTGCATGGGCCTTCATGTAATCAAAGCTACAATGCTCGAGGATTTCATCCCATTTGCTTTCATCTATCGTAATTTCAAGAAACTGGGCTATCCGTCGAATCTCACCTGGCATGTCTTCTTTTAACGCGCCAAAGTGGAGCATTAGCAAGTTTGGCAAATGGCGGTATTCCCACCAAGAAACGATATTTTCCCAGAAAGACCATATGGGGTAACCATCTTGTTCTAGCCATTTTCTATAAAACGTAACAATGTCATCCTGGGTAGGTGCAAACGGTTCAATCTCTGGGCCACATGCTTCGTTGAGCATTTCGTAAAAAGCGTCAACATGATTGGTGTGGTGATGGTAATAACTCCACAACACATCGCGACCATCACGAGCGATATAAAGATATTTTGCTTTGGGTGAATAGACTAATGCGTCAATCGGCAAATGGGTTTTGAGAAATCGGCGGTGCTTTTGTTCTGCAATAGCGGCCATTTTGACTTCTGCGGGCGGTAGTCGAAAATCTATCCAGGGTGACATTTCCTCAACATTTAGCCCTGTCTCTCCATTGAACAGTAATTGAGAAACAATCTGTTGAAGCCAGGTGGTGCCTGATTTGGCGTAGGTTGCGATGAAAATGTCGTCATCACGAAATGGGAAATCATTCCAGATTGTCGAATCGAAATGACTATGGAAAAGTTCTCGTTTTTTTACTGGCCACTTAATAGTGTTCATCGTCACTCAACTCCCGGTAAATAATGGCTGTCTGATAAAGGTCGTTTGCCAAATATGGCTTGGTTCGCAAATGACCAATGATGGCCCATTCAATATTGAATGGGGATCTAGGTACATATAACATAGCAAGTATTTTCGTATGCTCCATAATAACTTTACAGAGAAATTTAACAAACTAGGCTAAGGATCCCCTGCTCCATGCCTTCGCTGGCGCAAACTCTCCACGGGGATAATATCCTTAGCTACGAATCACACTATAATTAGCCACCAATCGACACTCACTACCCGGCGCGACTTGCACGACATCATCGGCGGCATTAGTTGTTTCGACACAGAGCAAACGTTGATAATCGGCATCTTCCAAATCGGCCATATCAGTCGAGATTTTCTCCCATGGGTTCCAAACTACCGCTGTTTTATTACCTTGAGAGATGATTTGGATACACCGGCCTAGCGCAGCATCATCAATAATCATGGTATTACCCACACCCAGATAAATACGATCCACTTCTGAATGGATGGTGACTGCGCCGCTTTGTTTCTTTTCTTCGCTATTGTTCACTTTATCGATGTATTGACAATCTTCCAGTCCCAATACTTTGGCTTTGTTGATATCACCGACTTTGAAGTAGGTATGAAATGCTTGCGTGATGGGAAATGTTGCATCGCCGGTATTGCGCGTAATGAGTGATAGATTGAGTGAGTCACTCACGAGAATTTCTTGCGTTAAGACGAACGATTGTGGCCAGATTTCCCGTGTTTCAGACGTATCTTGCAAGCCCAGTGTTACTTTGATATCGTCCCCTACTGCTTCTGTGCTGATGACATTCCACGGGCGATTACGCACAAATCCGTGTCCTGGACGGCCTTTGTCTTCAGGATCAGGGCCAAACCATGGCCAGCACACAGGTGCGCCACCTTTAATGGCTTTGCCTGATTGATAATAGGCTTTTTCACTGAGAAACAACACGTCTTCCGTCTCACCTGCTGGTTTATATGACAGCACTTGTCCAGCATGTAAAGAAATTAACGCGCTGGCTTTGGCGGTATTAACTTGAATCATCGGTATGCCACCCTTGCCTTCGATAAATTTCAGTTGGCCTGCAATGGCGTGATCCGTATTGAGTTGTTCTATATTCATCATGTTTTCCTGTATTGATTGCTTGAAAGGTTACTAATTCTTAATTGGTACAACTTTGTTAGCCACTTGTTTGGCACGTTCTCTCGCTTCATTGATATCCACGCCCGTCGCTAATGCCACACCCATACGTCGGCGAACAAATGATTCTGGCTTGCCAAACAAACGCAAATCACTGTTTGGTACGCGCAAGGCTTCGTCCACGTTAGTGAAAGCAATGTCTTGTGCGTCCATTTGCCCGTAAATGACCGCACTGGCGCCGGGAGAATGCGAACGGGTATCAACCGGCAAGCCCAATATGGCACGGGCATGTAATTCAAATTCATTTTGTATTTGGGTGCACATTGTCACCATGCCCGTGTCATGTGGGCGTGGACTGACTTCACTGAACCAGACTTCATCGCCCTTAATGAATAGCTCGACACCAAAAATGCCTAAGCCGCCCAGATTTTCTGTAATCTTTTGAGCAATTTCACGTGAACGCTGTAGTGCCACAGTCGACATAGGCTGTGGTTGCCAGCTTTCCACATAATCACCATTCACTTGAACATGCCCAATGGATTCGCAAAAATGGGTTTCCACTTCACCCGCTGCATTCATCGCCCTCACGGTGAGCTGTGTAATTTCATAATCGAAGGGAATGAACCCTTCAACTATCACCCGCCCCTGGTCAACCCGACTGCCACTGGCGGCATAGTTCCAGGCAGTTTCCACATCGGTCGAGCTATCGATTTTTGACTGGCCTTTACCCGATGAGGACATCACCGGCTTTACGATGCAGGGATAACCGATGCCATTTTCTATCGCAACATTTAATTCTTCCAGGCTGTTAGCAAACGCATAGGGTGATGTGACAAGGCTTAATGTTTCTGCGGCCAAGCAGCGAATGCCTTCACGGTTCATGGTTAGCTGCGCGGCGCGTGCTGTTGGAGTAACCCGCGCAAGACCTTCATACTCAATCGCCACCAGTTCATCGGTGGCAATAGCTTCGATTTCAGGCACCACTAGATCAGGTTGTTCTTGCATGATTAATTCACGTAGCGCTCGGCCATCAGCCATATTGATCACATGAGCGCGATGCGCAACTTGGTGACCGGGAGCATTGGCATAACGATCAACTGCAATGGTTTCCACTCCCAGGCGTTGCAGTGCAATGATGACTTCTTTTCCTAGCTCGCCACTACCTAGCAACATGACTTTTATTGCGGAGGGGCTTAATGGTGTACCGATTGTATGCTGTTGTTTATCCATAATTAATTAGCTTGTTTGTTCTTGTTATGTTGTTGCAACGCCCACTGCACGTGTTCACGAACGAGCGCAGACTCATCATCGCGTCGTGATTGCAGTGCTTCTAACACTGCTGGTGTTGAAGGCGCGTTTCCTAGCCCAACCGCCAAGTTACGTATCCATTGTTCATGGCCAATACGACGCAATGGGCTACCTGCCATTTTGGTATTAAATTCATTTTCATCCCAAGCAAATAATTCTGCCAGCGTGATATTGTCCAGTCCATGCCGCACAGAGAAATCATTTTCATTGGTTATCTTGGCAAATTTATTCCAAGGACAGACCAACTGGCAGTCGTCACAACCATAAACACGATTCCCAATTAGGGGGCGTAATGGCTCAGGAATACTATCTTTCAATTCAATCGTTAGATATGAAATACAGCGCCTTGCATCGACTTCATATGGACCAATAATAGCCTGTGTTGGACATATATCGATACATTTTGAGCAAGAGCCGCAGTAACTATCCATTGGTTCATCAATCGGCAAGGGCAAATCCGTATAAATTTCTCCAAGAAAAAATAATGACCCTGCTTCACGAGTAAGCAATAACGTGTGTTTCCCTCGCCAGCCCAATCCAGATTTTGTGGCCCATTCAACTTCCATGACCGGCGCACTGTCTGAAAATGCTCGATATCCAAATTCCCCGATTTCTTGCGTAATCTGATCAGCCAGTTTTTGTAATCGCGCACGCAATACTTTGTGGTAGTCTCGGCCTAGTGCGTAGCGGGAGATAAAAGCTTTTTCACCATCTTGCATCACGTCCCAACTATTTTCCACATCGGATGGCATGTAATTCATGCGCACTGAAATCACACGGATGGTTCCTGGTACTAATTCTGCCGGTCGCGTTCGTTTTGTGCCATGTTTTGCCATGAACTGCATTTCGCCGTGATAACCTTTGTCTAACCATGCATTCAAACCAGACTCAACACTAGTAACATCCATATTGGCATCGGCGATGGATATTTCCTGAAAACCTAATGTCTTACTCCAGGATTTAATGGCACTTACTAATGCCGCATAGTCTGGCAACAATTTTTTAGAGGTGTCTTCTTGCATTGTACTCATTCTCCTGACTCAACCATGATCCCAGAATTAACTCGCCACCTTGCCGATGAAGCGGCCACATTAAATTTCGGCGCTAAGTTTTCAGAAATATTACATCCAGGGCTCATTATTTTCCTAACTGGTGATCTTGGTGCGGGAAAAACAACACTCACGCGGGGTATTTTGCGAAAAATGGGCTATAACGGCATTGTTAAAAGCCCCACGTATAATTTAGTTGAATTATATAAATTTTCTAAGTTATACTTCTATCACTTTGATTTTTATCGGTTCAATGACCCAAACGAATGGGAAGAAGCCGGTTTCCGTGAGTATTTTAACGCCGATTCAATCTGCATTGTTGAATGGCCAGAAAAAGCAGGGAAACTATTGCCTGTTGCTGATATACAACTATCTATCCATATTGTAGAATTAGGTCGAAACATTGAAATTTATGCACCTACGGAGGCCGGAAAGCGATGTCTAACGCATTGGCGAGATTCAGAGAAGAATTGATCACGACAACTCGTGGCGACTACTTTCTGCCTGCCGCAGTAAGCTTTCTCACGTTAATACTGATTGTGGCGATTGTGTCACTGTCTTTATATAGCAAACCGGTGTTTGCTGAAACAAATGTAGGTGCTGTCCGCGTCTGGTCATCGCCCGATTATACCCGCTTTACCCTTGAGTCGGACAAGCTGATTAGCTATTCCATCAGCATGTTGGACAGTCCTGGGCGTGTAGTTATTGATCTTGAAGATGTTGCACTCTCTTCTGAACTCGAAAGTCTGCCTAATAAAATCCAAAGCAATGACCCATTAGTTCATACCGTACGTATCGGTCAATTTAAACCCACCGTTTTACGCATGGTACTTGATCTCAAGACCGCCGTCGTGCCACAAGCATTTGTGCTTGATCCTATGGATAACTTTGGCTATCGCTTGGTCATTGATATTTATTCGTCAGACAAAGCGGCACAACTTGACTCTTTAGATACACTTGTTAGTGAATTGATAAAACCCATTCAGCATTCGCCAATTTACGACAACAGCGTGACGCCAAAAGCGCATCGATTGCCTGCCCCCCAAAATAAGCCAACGCCACCTCGCATTATCATTGTTGCTATTGATGCAGGTCATGGCGGTAAAGATCCAGGCGCGGAAGGCCATAATGGCACGTATGAGAAACACATTACACTTGCCATTTCAAAAAAACTAAAAGCTAGAATTGACAAAGAACCCTATATGCGTGCTGTGTTAACGCGTGATGGTGATTATTTCGTATCGTTAGCTGATCGACGCACTAAAGCACGTCACTTAAACGCAGACTTATTCGTATCCATACATGCCGATGCTGCCCAACGAAAAAGCGCGCATGGTTCCTCTGTTTACACGCTGTCTGAACATGGTGCAACATCAACGGCTGCTAGTTGGTTAGCAAAGCAAGAGAACAGTGTTGATAACAACCTGTTAAGTGGCGTAGATATGCTCACAAAATCAGATGACGTTAGAGAAATGTTAATCAACCTATCTATGGATGCGGCTATTATTGACAGCATTAAGTTAGGCCAACACATTCTTACTGAAATTGGTGATTTTAATCATCTGCATAAAAAAGATGTTGAACAAGCACCCTTTGCCGTACTTAAATCACCCGACATTCCTTCGATACTTGTCGAAACCGCATTCCTTAGCAATCCAAATGATGAAAAGAAACTAAAGACAAAAGCCTACCAAAACCAAATGGCAGATGCATTATTTTCTGGAATTAAGCGTTATTTTGCTTCTAGCCCCGCATTAACACGCACAACAATCGCGCATAGAGAATAGTTATAATAGAAGCATGAAAACACAATGTATCAGTCTTTAAGAAAATGCTGATCTATTCATGCTAACTGACGCAAACAATCAAAGACCTACTACTGCTTTTTACCGAATTAGCAACGATAGTGAGTCAATGCGTCTTACTTTGACAGGTGACTACACCCTGACCTCTCTGGAACGACAGATACGGCCGCTCACTACTGAACTTGCACCCTATGCGAAAGATTCAAAAATTCACTGGGACTTAACTGAAATTAAGCAAATAGACGCCACAGGCATCGTATTACTGAGACAGATTTGGAATGCAAAACGCCCTGAGCACCTATCGTTACGCCCAGAACAAGGGAGAATATTTGAACGCCTAGAAAAAATATCCGCACCACCCACAACAACACCCCAAGATCTCCTATGGCCGATCATAGCAATGGGAAAGACATCACTCCTGTTTTGGCAACATCTCACAGACATTGTTATCCTCATCGGGCAATTATTTCTTGATGTCATATTTCTAATTAAGCACCCAAGCCATATTCCCTGGCGTGAGATTTCAGCAAATCTGTACCGCACTGGCGCACAAGCATTAATCATCACCGCATTGGTAGGGTTCTTAATTGGCATCGTATTGAGCTATCTCTCTTCCAAGCAATTACAAATGTTTGGTGCGGATATTTTTATTATTAACATATTAGGCGTCAGCATCATTCGAGAACTTGGCCCAATGCTAGCAGCGATTCTAGTAGCAGGTCGTTCTGGTTCTTCCATGACGGCACAATTGGGTGTTATGCGTGTCACTGAAGAGTTAGATGCTCTCAAAGTAATGGGTATCTCACATAGCCAACGTCTTGTCTTGCCTAAAATCATTGGCCTTGGTGTCGCCATGCCTTTGTTAGTTTTGTGGACTAGCGCAGTTGCTCTGATAGGTGGCATGTTGGCCGCAGAAATACAATTGGGCCTTAGCTATCAATATTTTCTGAGCGCCCTACCCGATGCTGTACCGATTGCCAATTTATGGTTGGGGCTTGGGAAAGGCGTTGTTTGTGGCATGACTATTGCACTCATCGCCTGTCACTTCGGGCTACGGATTAAACCCAACACTGAAAGTTTAGGTGAAGGAACAACACGCTCAGTCGTCACTGCAATAACCGTTGTCATCATTATTGATGCCATATTTGCTATCGTATTTTCTGACATCGGGATCATGTAAGACTAATATCATGACAAACGAAGACTGCATAATAGAAGTTAAAGGATTACATACACGTTTTGGTGATTATATTGTCCACCGTGACATAAATCTATGCGTACATTCTGGCGAAATCTTATCATTAGTTGGTGGATCTGGTAGTGGTAAAACAACATTGTTACGACAGATACTCGGCCTTGAAGAAGCAACGCGCGGAACAGTCAAGACTTTTGGTTACGCAAGAAATGAGTACAATTACGAGCAATCAAAAAGTTTACGCAATCGATCCGGGGTATTATTCCAAAAGGGCGCGTTATTTAGTGCATTATCTGTTTTTGATAATATTGCTTTGCCCTTGCGTGAATTACGTACGCTCGACGAATCTTTCATTCGTAATTTAGTCATGCTTAAGCTTGATATGGTTGCCATTGACGCACAACACGCCAACAAAATGCCGGCTGATTTATCGGGTGGCATGATTAAACGCATCGCATTAGCGCGCGCTTTAGCTCTGGATCCCGAATTATTATTTCTGGACGAGCCGACTGCAGGGTTAGATCCACATCTTAGCCAAAGCTTTGTGCAATTAATACAAACATTGCGTGCCGAAATGAAGCTAACGATTGTCATGATAACGCACGATCTTGATACCTTGGCTGCTTTGTCTGACCGTATTGCCGTGTTGGCAGAAAAGAAAGTTGCTGCGATTGGTAACTTACAAGAAATAAGTAACCTCCACCACCCATTTATCGACAGTTTTTTTATGGGTAAAAAATATGACAAAACAATACAATAACAAAAAAACATTTGGGAGATAACTTGGAAAACCGCGCTCATGCTCTTATTGCCGGCTTATTTGTAATTACATTAAGCATCACTGTCGTATTGATCGCTCAGTGGTTTAGCGGCGACTCCATCGTTAGGAATAATTACCTCGTCTATACCAATGAATCTGTCTCAGGTCTGAACCCACAAGCGGCTGTTCACTATCGTGGCGTCAATATTGGCAAAGTTGAGTCCATCTACTTTAACCCAAAAAATGCAAATGAAATTCTCATTGAAATCTCTGCCGACCGAAGCGTGACGCTTTACAATACTGTTTTTGCCATAATGGAATATCAAGGCCTAACCGGCTTAACGTACATCCAATTAAATGACAACCTTGAGGCGCTAAAAATTGACAACTTTAAACTGGGACCAATTCATGATGATGCACGCATCCCTATGCGTCGTTCTTTTCTGGATGAAATGACAGGATCAGGGCAAGATTTAATCCGCAATATTAATAAAACTGTTGTCGAAATAAACCATCTATTCGACAAAAATAACCAAAAACAAATCTCTGAAATCATTACCGACATCAATAATGCAACCAGTCGTTTTAACGATCTTTTCGAGCCATCAAGACTCGATAACATGAAGCTATCGAGTATTACAACTGAGCTCGACAGCCTGCTAAAAAAAAGCAACCTTATTGCTGCAAAGGTGAATGAAGACGGCGGTCTTATTGACAGTTTAGCGCTAAGCGCTGAAGCACTTGCAGATACCGTACCAAAGCTTAACCAAATTAGCGATGGTATTTTACGAAGCACACAAAACTTGGATCGTACGCTGCGTCAGTATGAAGACCACCCACAAAGCCTATTATTTGGCAAACAGCCTTCGCTACCCGGTCCTGGTGAAGATGGATTTGTGCCGCCAGAGGTCACTCAATGAAAAAACCATTAATTGCGCTGTTCCTACTCATACTAACGGGGTGCGCACTAACACCACAACCCACGCCACCCATCGCTATATATGATCTTGGTTTGACGCCAACACACGCTGAATCCGCTATAACAAAACAATCATTCACTCAATTACCAAGCTTATTGATTACGGATATAACCTCGCCAGGTTGGCTTGATAATCAAGCCATACACTATCGTTTAGCCTATCATAATCCTGCACAACTTTATTCCTATGCCAATAGTCGCTGGGCAGCCGCGCCGGCAGCATTGCTCACACGGCAAATTAACAACCATATCAAAGTAAATACTGAATATAAAATAGTCAATTCAGTTGATGGCGTACAAGCAGAATATGCTTTGCATGCTGTGCTAGAAGACTTCTCACAGATTTATGAAACCACCAATAACAGTCATGCAAATATCCACCTAAACGTTACCTTAATTGAACGTCGTACCCGCTCCTTGCGTGCACAACGTAAATTCATGATACAGAAGACAGCATCGACTAATGCAGCAGGTGCCGTTTATGCCTTAATCGAAGCCAGCAAGCAATTAAATTATGACATTACAGATTGGCTCACTAATGAGTTGGCTGCTAAATAATAGTGATCCGCGCTAAAAGTTAGTAACCATCAGAAATTCATGTGTTAGTATCCATTCTTTTATTGTTTAAGTTTTATTTCGTGCGCCCTTTCTGCATTTCATTGTTTGTTATCTCACTGCTTAGCGCATGTGGCTTAAAAGGGCCTCTTTATATGCCTGAAGATAATCCACCAGCTCAGTCATTCCAAGAAGAAACAACAGACTTATGAGTGGTTTTCCATCTTTTGAATATCGAGATAATGAGCTGTACGTCGAATCTGTCCCTTTAAGTCATATTGCTAAGACATTTGGCACACCATGCTATGTTTACTCAAAAAAAGTAATTACTGACGCGTACCAAGCATTTGATACTGCATTTGCAGATAACGATCATCTCATCTGTTATTCCGTTAAGGCAAACGCTAATATTGCTATTCTTAATTTGCTCGCTCGTCTTGGCTGCGGTTTTGATATTGTTTCCGGCGGAGAACTTCAGCGCGTTTTAAAAGCAGGCGGCGACCCAGGTAAGATTGTTTTCTCAGGTGTCGGTAAAAACACCGAGGAAATGCGACTAGCGCTGACAGCCAAGATTCTTTGTTTTAATGTGGAATCCGAAGCAGAATTGAATGCACTTAATCAAATAGCGGCTGAAATGGGGAAAATCGCATCAGTGAGTCTGCGCGTTAATCCTGATGTCGACGCAAAAACTCACCCTTATATTTCAACAGGGCTTAAAGAAAATAAATTTGGCATCCCGATTGATGATGCAGAACGCATCTATACAACTTCTCAAGAGTTAACACACATACGTTTCACAGGACTAGATTGCCATATCGGTTCACAACTCACTGAACTTGGACCTTTTGTTCAAGCAAGCGATAGAATTCTAAGTTTGGTCAGCCGCATAGAATCTAAAGGTATTGAAATCGAACACCTTGATTTAGGTGGTGGATTGGGTATTCGCTACCATGAAGAAGAAACGCCATCTATTCAAGAATATGTAGAATCACTATGTACCAACATAAGTCAACTTAACAAACGTATCTTAATTGAACCCGGTCGTGCATTAATTGGCAATGCCGGCTTATTATTGACCCGTGTCGAATACCTAAAACAAACACCAGACAAAAACTTCGCAATTGTTGACGCAGCAATGAATGACCTAATGCGCCCCGCCTTGTATGATGCTTATCATGAGATATTACCCGTTATTAAAAATGACATTAACAAAGAGACTTACCAAATAGTCGGTCCCATTTGTGAAACAGGTGATTTCCTTGGACATGACCGGGAACTGAATTCAACGAGCGGCGATATCCTTGCCGTCATGTCTTCAGGTGCTTATGGTATGAGCATGAGTTCCAATTACAATACGCGCCCCCGTGTCGCCGAAGTTATGGTTGATGGTGATGACGTCCATCTTATACGAGAACGCGAAACAATTGATCACTTAATCGCGACTGAAAAAATATTACCTTAAAGATGAAGTTCGATCCATAACAAGATGAAAAATAAAGTAATTAACTGTTTATAATCAGATTTATTTTTAAACTATTTGTGTAGTAACATGCTGCATTGATCAATAATTATACTTGTAATGACAAGCCTCCCTCGCACTGAAGATGAACAATACCAAGAGTACATTTTGCAAGGTGTTTCACGTACTTTTGCCTTGACCATCCCGCAACTACCCATTGCATTACGCCAAGTGATTGGTAACGCCTATCTTTTGTGTCGAATTACAGACACCATTGAGGATGATAACGCCTTAAATTTAGAACAAACACGTGAATTTTCTGAGATGTTCAGTGACGTTGTGAGTGGAAATATTCCTGCAGAGAAATTTTCCAGCGAATTATTTCCTTTACTCTCTGACCACACCATTCCTGCTGAGCACAACCTAATCAAGAACACGCCATCCGTTATTCGCCTCACACATAGCTTCAATTCTTCCCAGCGCAAAGCACTTGAACGCTGTGTACGTATTATGGGCCGTGGCATGACGGATTACCAAGAATCAGAAACCCTGGAAGGCTTAAAAGACTTAGCCGCAATGAATCAATATTGTTACTATGTTGCGGGTGTTGTGGGTGAAATGTTGACGGAGTTATTCTGCGATTATTCCAGCGAAATTAATCGCAATAAACCTGAATTAATGGCGCTTTCTGTGTCGTTTGGTCAAGGCCTGCAAATGACCAATATTCTTAAAGACATATGGGATGACAGAAAACGCGGCGCTTGTTGGCTACCACAAGATATTTTTGAAAATAAAGGATTTATTCTTAGTGAACTACAACCTGGGCATGTAGACGTCAGATTTCAGAACGGGCTGGGCGAGCTGCTAGGCATTGCCAAGGGACATTTACAAAATGCTTTAACTTATACCTGTATGCTCCCGCCCGAAGAAAAAGGCATACGTAAATTCTGCTTATGGGCGTTGGGAATGGCCGTTTTAACTTTGAGTAACATCAACCAACATCGAGATTTTAATGACGGCATTCAAGTCAAAATCACTCGTCGCAGTGTGAAAACAACAATCCTGATGACCAGTCTATTCGCCAGTAACAATTGGGCACTAAAACAATTGTTCTCAGTTTCTTCTAGAAACCTGCCTGACTCAAATCACACTGAAAAACCTGCAACTATTAAGACTTAACTCATCAAATGAAGAAAACTACACAATGAAGTCTTTAGTCACTGGTGCAAATGGATTTCTTGGCTCTGCCGTCATGCATTGTTTACTTAAAGAAGGTCATGACGTAAGGGTAATTGTTAGGAAAGGCAGTGATAGACGTAATATTGAGAACCTGCCCATTGAAGTCGTTGAGGGTGATTTGCGTGATGTGACTTCCCTGCAAGCAGCCGTTAAAAACTGCGATAACCTCTTTCATGTTGCAGCAGATTACCGCCTTTGGGTCCCAGATCCAAAAACTATGTATGACATTAATGTAAAAGGAACCAAAGACCTAGTGCTCGCTGCTGCCGAAGCAGGTGTTAGTCGTATGATTTACACAAGTAGTGTTGCCACTTTAGGGTTTAATAGTGATGGCACACCAGCTAATGAAGACACACCATCCAATATAGAAACCATCACCGGACATTATAAGCGTTCTAAATTTGTTGCCGAGCAAACAGTAAAGCAGCTAGTTGATAAGCATCAACTGCCAGTTGTTATCGTCAACCCATCAACCCCTATTGGGCCACGTGATGTCAGACCCACGCCTACAGGCCGCATCGTAGTTGACACATTGCTTGGTAGAATGCCCGCATATGTCAATACCGGCCTAAATGTTGCCCATGTTGACGATATCGCTTATGGTCATCTATTAGCACATGAGAAAGGAGTAATAGGCGAACGTTACATACTGGGCGGTGACGATCTGACACTACTACAAATACTCGAGATAATTGACACAATTAACAACAAGCCAGTAAAAAGAATCAGTCTTCCAGTATCACTCATGTTACCTATCGCATGGATAATGGAAAGAATCTCAAAGGTAACCAATAAAGAGCCTCGTGCAACGGTGGACAGCATCCGTATGGCCAGTAAATTAATGTTCTTTTCCAGCGACAAGGCAAAAGTAAAACTAGGCTACCAATATCGCCCCGCAACAGAAGCACTGAATGATGCAGTGATGTGGTTTAAAGAAAATGGTTACTGTGACTAAATCACACCAACACTCATTTGCAGATAAGGGCTTCGCACGCGATCTGACGTGTTGAGTTTAAATCAAGACTAATTTGTATAGTCGGTTTTCAACCTAGACTGTGGAATAGTTACCAAATTCATTTTTAACGGAGATAACGCCCTGCATGGTTGACGATTTTGGAGCGAAGTCCGAAGGACATAGTGGAAAAATTGTCCCTCTTTATGCAATTGTTATACATTTACTTAGAGTCTCCTCAGAAACTCAGTAAACATTGCGGGTACAGTTTGAACTTTCCCCTGAGACTTAGAAAACCATTTAAGCGGCATCTAAACATTAAGAAGCCATATTTATATCCGCACGTACAAAGCCAAATAAAAACCTTC
>JAJFJH010000109.1 GCA_021774155.1 Nitrosomonas sp. | reverse complement strand
CATCAACGTCAAGGATATGGAGACATACTTCCCCTTGATTTTAAAGTGATTCACGACAAAAATCGCTAATGCTAAGGCTAGCCCCAATATTGCGCCAATTTCTGGAATTTAAACGCCGAACTGTTTTGAATTGAACGTGCTCGCGACCGGAGCCGTAGTTATTCTGCGGCGTAGCAAGCATGTGCGTTCAATTCAGAACAGGGTAAGTTAAAAACCAGAAAATTAAGTGCTCGGTACAAACCGTATTTTTAAACAATCTTCCAAAGATCAGTAAACATAAAGGCTACAGGACGAAATTGAATGTACTGGTGCAATATTGGGGCTAGGAATGCAATTATCGTTTTCATCTTTGCAATACTTCAAAGTGAGTATAAGCTGTTCTTTACAACTTTTACTTTTTTGACCCTTAGAAAAATTTTTTGTATTACAGAATGATAAAAACCAAATGGCTGTGTGCAGCTTTCCTCGTGATTAAATAACAATATTTATCTGAATCAGGTGGTTATTATATTTACAAGGATTGGGTGTTGCTAAACAAACACGAGATTTATAGTAACTTTACTAACTACCCTTAGTGTAAAAAATTTCGACACTTAGTCGAAGTTTTTTTGACATACGTGACTAAACCTTTATTGCTCCTTAAATACGTCAAACCTTTCTTCTTGACTTGTCTTCGACTGCTTATAAATTGCTAGTTTTCCGTGCGCTTAAAAACATAAATTCCAGCCAAACCGACACTTTTTCTATCAGGCACCAGATCGTAACAACCAAAGAAAAGATAAGAATTACGCAAAGCAACGCGAAACCCTTGGACTTTTAGAATCAAGCTCAAGCTAAACCAATATCAAGTCAGCATTAACTCTCAACTATGACAACCCGAGTCCCAGCCAATCTATCATGCAGAAACTGTCGATCACGATCAAAAATTGCCCATAGAAACCCAACACTAAAAAACAAAACACCAACTACTCCGAACAAAAGGACACCCACCACGGCAAACAACAGAACACTAGTCACCGCAAGTAAATACCGCACAATGGCCTGCCGCATTTCCAACTTATTGCCATCAGTAGCGACTACGCACATCTTCCAGGTTTGCATGGCAAGCGTCTGCCCGCCATGTGTCCAAAACCAGACAAAATAAGTACCCATAACAATCAACAGGTAAAATTGAAATAGCGGCATAAAATAAGCCGCTTCTGTATCTCTAATAATGAGATGAAAAACAAAGCCGGCAATCATTAAAACCGCAAGTAATAAAAAAAACTCGTAAACAAGGCTTAATAGTCGCCGTCTAAATTTAGGTGTTGCATTTGTCATAATTGATTACATTCAGAACATATCTTCATTATCTTCTTGTCATTAATTGAGTAATAAAAGAATAAAAATCTTGTTTATATAAAAGTTACAAGCGGATAAGCCAATTATAATTTAAATAAAAGGTAATTGATAATTATTATCGTTTCCGTTATTATCGCTGACTCATAAAATCCAATTCTAACCAACTTAATTATCCAGCAACTAGTTTAAGATGTTGAAACGCTGTTTTCATCCCTACCTTTGTTCAGTACAACGTTGCACTTCCAAACTTCTCATACTGATTGTCACAATATCATTAGCAATCACTGGGTCAATTGAGCAGTCGCTTCAATGCGACTCATTGGACACACTGAACATTAATCAAGGATTAAACATCGGATAATGCAGTTATTATCTCAAAAAAATACGGATTACTTCGGCACACAACAAAATATTGTATCTTTGCCGGGCCTCCTGCTTGTCCTTGCCATTCATGCCGGTATATTTTATGGCTTATGGAAAAATCAGCTAATTCCCCCTCCCGAACAAATGGTCACATTATTTGCTGATTTTATTACCGCACCAAAACCAGAATTAGCACCTACCATCGCACAAGAACCGCCGCCAGCTAAACTACAACCCATAAAAAAACCGGATCCTAAACCCGTTCAACCACGTTTGGTGGCGAAAGCACCGGCATTGCCTGAAGAAGAACCTGCTGCACCAGCGCCAGAGCCGGAACCACTATTAGAACCGGAAATTGAGTTAACGCCGGAACCTGAAGTGGTAACGCGACCGGCACAGATGCAAACCGGGCCTGTCACCTTGACTTCGGAACTGTCTGTTTCATGCCCCACGCTTAGCGCGCCTGTTTACCCATCAATTTCACGCCGCATGGGTGAGGAAGGCAAGTTAGTTTTACGGGTCGAACTGGATGAAAATGGTCATGTGGATACCGCAATAGTCATTGATAGCAGCGGCCATCCACGCTTGGATGAAGCGGCGATGACCGCCGTAAAAGATTGGCAATGTAGACCACCGCTTCGTGACGGTCAACCCATACGTGCCATCGCGCTTCAACCCTTCAATTTTGTACTGCAAGGAAATTAATTAAATGGAAACAGGTCTAGGTTTTTCACACTTTCTCGCTCAGATAGATGCGGTTGGCATTGGCGTTCTCGCACTGCTAATCTCACTTTCAATCGCGAGCTGGTATCTTATTATTACCAAAAGTATTGCAAATTATATTGCGAAAAAACGCGCTGAAGCATTTCTCAAATATTTTTGGGGCGTTGATTCCTTACAAGAAGTCGGCACTAAATTAAACAATGAGACCCCCAACAACGCGTTTGCGCAACTGGCCAAACAAGCGATAGACGCATCTGCTGACTCGAAAATGCACGGCGCACAAAAACTTGCCGCAGCCGGTGGCATCAGCGAATTTCTAACCCGCGCATTGCGTAATGGCATTGACCAAGAAACAACCCGTGTCGAAAATGGCCTGACACTGATTGCATCTGCTGGCTCAGCAGCACCCTACATCGGCTTGCTTGGAACGGTCTGGGGGATTTACCATGCACTGATACAAATCGGTCTTTCTGGTCAAGGTACGCTAGATAAAGTTGCAGGTCCCGTTGGTGAAGCACTCATTATGACAGCAGTCGGACTTGCAGTTGCGATTCCAGCAGTATTGGCTTACAACGCTTTTATACGGCGCAACCGAATTTGGCTGGCACGTTTGGAAACTTTTGCTCACGACCTATTTATCCTAACGACTGTTGGCGATAAAACAGACACGCTCGAGAACACTGCACCCAAGCCACCAGTTTTAGAAGGAGGCCGATAATGTCATTTGGCAGCATGAACAAAAGTGGGCGCCAAACACCCATGGCTGAGATCAATGTCGTACCATTGGTGGACGTCATGCTGGTACTGCTCATCATCTTCATCATCACCGCACCCTTACTCACGCACTCGGTGAAAATTGATTTACCCAAGGCCTCTAGTGAACCCAATATCACTCAACCAGAACATGTTGAGTTAGCCATTCGTACCGATGGCAACCTTTTCTGGAACGGTGATCCTGTCGCACTGGAACAATTAACACCACGTTTCGCGGCAACCGTTGAGAACGCACCAGAAACAGAATTACATATCCGCGCAGATAAACAAGTGCAGTACGAACATGTCGCGCGGGTTATGAGCCTGGGTGCTAAAGCAGGATTGGCGCGTATTGGTTTCATCACCGACCCAGCAGAAGAATAAATACTTTAAAAAAACATGACTGAAACTAAGCCAGCCCCTTCGAATCGTAGAAAATATATCATCCCATTTGCGAGTGCAGCAGCAGTCATGTTATTTGGTATATCCATTTTCATCCTGCCGTCTCCCATCTCACACCAGCTACATACAACAGCCACAGGACAATATAAACAAGTTTTTGTGGGACCAAATATTCGTATTGACATGAACTCGAATAGCTCGATGACCGTTAGCAATGACCAGACGCCAGTAATTGAGTTATTACAAGGTAGCATTTACTTTGATATTACAAATAGCGACACGAATACCAATAAACTGGTTGCTTTGGTTGATGAAGCCCGGATCAAAAATATTGACGCAAGTTTTAGCGCAGAACTACAAAATGACGGCGGCAGCATCGCTATCGCAGAAGGTCAAGCTGAAATTCAGATAGGCGCTCAATCGCGCTTAATCAATGCAGGTCAACAGGTTGTTTTTGGACGCACTCACATCACAGAGGAATCATCGATTTCGAGTGCAGACGTAGCACCATGGCGTCAGTATAAATAAGCGCTTTAGACACGCATCTCTTTTGACGGCAGATGCACATCTTCTATAGCGCCAGCATCCGGGTCATTAAAGGTCCCCATTGATATACTGTCTTCACTCCGCGCAACTATCGTTGTCACCGTGGCATCACCCGTCACATTCACCGCTGTACGCATCATATCCAGCAAACGATCAACGCCCATGATTAAGGCAATACCTTCAACGGGCAAGCCCACCTGATTAAATACCATAGCGAGCATAATCAATCCCACACCAGGGACACCCGCCGTACCTATTGAGGCCAAAACAGCCATACCAATCACTGTAAGATATCCCGGCAAACCCAATTCGATACCATACACATTAGCTATAAACACCGTGGCAACACCTTGCATAACGGCAGTGCCGTCCATATTAATGGTCGCACCAAAAGGCACGACAAAAGATGCGGTGGAATTATCAACACCCAATCGCTTTTCTACCGCTCTAAGCGTCACGGGAATAGTTGCGTTTGAGCTAGACGTACTGAAAGCAAATATTTGCACGCCACGCATTTTTTTCAGAAACATTAACGGACTCACGCGTCCAGCAAATTTTAGCAACAACATCAGCGTACCTGTCAGATGCAGTAACAACACTAATACCACCACACCAAAATAGCTAATCATTGGTAAAATCAACCCTAATCCCTGTAGCGAGAAAGTCTTCGCCATCAGCGCAAACACTCCGTACGGCGCTATCGACATCACAACTGTAACCACCCTCATCATCACTTCATTAAGCCGCTCTGCGCTATCAATAATGGGGCGACCACGCTCGCCTATCATCAGAATACAAACCGCAAATAAAATGGTAAAAAAGATAATTTGTAGCATGTTGCCATCTGCATAGGCAGCTACGGGATTACTCGGTATCAGATCAATAAAGACTTGAGTTAGCGGTGGCGCTTCGGGCGCTTCAAATGCTATTTGTTCGGTTGTCGCCAAATCAAAATCTTTTCCCGGCGCAACAATCATCGCGACAAAAACAGCCAAAGTGATGGCTGAAGCCGTGGTAAACATAAACAACAAGAAAGATTTTAAGCCAACGCGGCCCAATTTCTTAATATCACCAATGCCGCACACCCCACATATGAGCGAAAAAGTCACCAACGGCACCACCAACATTTTCAATAAACTAATAAATATCGCGCCCAGCACATGAAACAAACCATTCACAAAATAATCTTGAACAAATGCCACGTCACTGGCGAAGACATTAATGACGCTACCAAGCGCCAGTCCAGCCACCATCCAGATCAAAATTTTTGTTGTCATTTTCATGTTTGGGCGTAACCTTTAAAATTTACAAAAACAGCGTTATTAGTGACAGAATAAAAATATGTTGAGCATCAAATAAACATGTAGGATACTAGCCGCCTATCTAAAATTTGTCATAATTTCCTATCTTCCTATGTTTATCAGCGTTCTTGATCTATTTAAAATTGGTGTTGGGCCATCCAGCTCTCACACCATGGGCCCTATGGTTGCAGCCAAAAAATTTCGTCATCACGTACAGTCTAACCTTGCGTCTATTACTGACACGTCTCATTTGCATATTCGCTGTACATTAAGAGGGTCGTTGGCTTTTACAGGCAAGGGTCATGCCACTGATCGCGCTATTCTGCTTGGCATTCACAACTTCGCACCGCAACAACTCGCCAAAGAAAACGTCAACGAACTCGTAGACAAACTTTCGCAACTTGATGCCATCACCTTAGAAGACGGCACGTCTATTCGATTCAACCCATCGAAAGACATCATTTTTGATCGTGGCGAACCATTGCCAGAACACCCCAACGGTATTATCCTTGAGCTTTTAGATCAATCGGACAATCAATTACCCGATCAGACTCAGTTCAAACCAGACCTCTCGCTTCTCGATCTTCCTGGTACTCAGCTGCTGACAGAAACCTATTTTTCCATTGGCGGTGGCTTCATCACCACCTTATCAGAAATTGATCAACTCGTTGCACCACTTAAGATGGAAGACTCCGAGTCCTGTAGCTACCCATTTGATTGTGCCAATCTAATGATGAAAATGTCCACTGACAGCGGCTTGTCCATTGCCGCCATGAAACGCAGCAACGAAGTTGAACGCATCTCAGAAACAGCGCTTAATGACGGCTTAGACGCCATATGGGAAGCCATGCACACTTGCATTGAAAACGGTTTAAGCGCAGAAGGACAACTTCCCGGCGGCCTTAAAGTCCACCGCCGTGCCAAATTATTATTCAGCCAGCTCAAAGAAAATCCTCAAAGCGCCAATCTGAACGATTGGTTATGTGCTTATGCCATGGCGGTGAATGAAGAGAATGCAGCAGGGCATATGGTCGTCACCGCACCCACTAACGGCGCTGCCGGTGTTATACCAGCAGTGATTTATTATGCCGTCAATCATGAGGGTGCAACACGCGATCAAGTCCATGATTTTCTATTGACAGCAGGTGCAATTGGCGGACTAATCAAGCACAAAAGCTCCATTTCTGGTGC
>JAJFJH010000108.1 GCA_021774155.1 Nitrosomonas sp. | reverse complement strand
CATTAACTAACCTTGCCGCATCTTGTTTAAATTCAAGTGTATATTTCGGATTCACTCGTTTTGTTTGTGTATTCATATTCACCTCTAATGACATTATAAATCTGCCTCTAGAAGTGTCCTGTTGCATTAAACCATTTCAGTTTTGCTTGCACTATTATACCACACAATAGATAATTGTATAATTTAATCAATGAGTTATTGTTTCTGAGTGGGCTCTAAATAAAAACCTTTACTTGTTTTGTGCAGAATATCTATGATTAGACACTATTAGCGAGTTTCTTTGCTTGTTCAATAGCTGTCTCAACTTCTACAATGATTTGCCCCACTTCATTTATATCAATACTGAGGTTGATTAATCCTTCAAAGCAACAACAATCCTTCATCACCAAACAAGGTGTCTTGATAATCAGCCACCCCCACAGCAATAACCAACATTTCGCTACGACCTATTACGCCTTGATCCAATTGATTATTCCAAAAAGATAAATCAACATCAGTTAAAGCTGTCTTTGATACGGCACCACTTAGCTTACTTGTAAAATCGCTATTTGATACTCCACCCCAATTTTGAAGGTAACTATCGGTTGCCATCAGTATTTCAGCAACGTCAATAGCCACCAGACCGGCATCATTTATTTGATTAAGATTCGTCAGTGTCAGTGTTGTTTCATCAATAAGATGTGCCAATCCGGCAATATCTCTAAGTGTGACGGGATCCATGTTTGAAGCGCTGACATCTAGCGTTTGATCAGAAAAAACAAGATGCTCAACGTCAATCAAATCATCAATGGCATTTTCATCATCACGATGAACACTGATTCTGCCATCACGATTAATCACAATATGATGTGAGTCAGCCGTTTCGGTAACCACAGCAGAGTCAACGCCTGAACCACCATCCAGCAGATTGTGACCACGCCCACCTACCAGCGTATCATCACCTTGTCCACCGATTAACGTGTCATTGCCCGCATCAGAAGACCAGCCTGCTTCACTTGTTTGTAAGTTCTGGGTCAGTTTCAAAGAACCATTATTGTCTAATATACTGTTTTTCAAGTTGTCATGACGAGCCATAAATAACAGCACATCACCCCAACTTCCGCCATTATTAATATGTTCAAGACCCAGATTAACCCAATCACTGTTCACTTGGTCTTCGCCCCAGACCTGGCTGAGTAGTTGAACCATCTGTGTTTCTAACGGTTCTGTAGACATGTCGCTGTATGCATTCAAGTAGACTTGGTAAGCGATTTCACTGAGCTCTAAGTCAGTTAACCCTTGTTGCGCCCAATTATCTATCTCTTCAGTAGTCGGCAACCAATCTAAAACAGCCTGATATAAGGTCGATATGGTTTCTAAAAGTTTTGAATCTTGATAAACGAAACTGACCCGGCTGTCATTGGTAATCGGAGCATTATTTGAAAACCAGCCCAATTGAGTGTTCAAGGTTGACTCTGAGGAAAGCGCCGTATCTTTGATTGTAAAAGTCGAGACAACTAGGTCTCGATCGTTGAGACTGAAAGTCCAGGTGCCGGCATCACTTTGACCCCCTTGTAGCAAGTCATTACCATCACCACCATCAAGCGTATCATCACCGGCGCCACCAATTAAATAGTCATTGCCTTCATCGCCAAATAACCGATCATCTCCACCTTTGGAGCCAATCGTATCATCACCAAAGCCGCCAAAAAGCTGATCATCTTCTGCGCCTAAAATAACAAATTGATTCGAGTCATCACCCACGACAAAGTTTCGGCCCTCTCCACCAACAATACGGACGCTACCAATGATGATTGCGAATTCAATGTCATCGAATTGCAATTCTGTATTGGGCGGTAAATTACGTGTATCAATAACCAGGGCTTCCTGACGTAGCGGATTATCCAAGTTGTCTTCGCCTGTTCCTAAAGCACCTGTGATAATTATGGGCTGATCAACAACACTATCTGAAGCGGTAAAAGTGATTGTGCGTAAAGTAATCTGGCTTTCATCTGATACGGTTTCCACATAGGCATCGATACCTTGTTGTAAGATTTTATCAAAAACTTGCGTATCGACAATTTTAGGATCAGAAGCAGCAATCAGTTTCTCGCGAAGCGTCATACCTGTTCCTGTAACATCCTGTGATGTCAGTCCAACGCCATTTGGTAGACTCACTTGTAGTATTGTTTGGTTGTCTTTGTTAGAAACCAAGGGGATATCCGCGCGCGTGGCATTCTTAGTCGACGAATCTTCAGGACGAGTCGGCGTAATGATAGGTATCGTTGTTGTGGATGTCGTGACACCCCCATTGGTATTGGTTGATGTATCAACCAATACACCATCAATTGTGGTTGAAGACGAATTACCACCGTTACTTCCAGAAGAGTCGCCAGAGTTACTGTTTTCGGAAGAATCCCCGTCGTCGCTATTATCATCACTGGAATAACCACCACTACCACCACCGGATGTAGCTGGATCAGAAAAATTGACCACCAGATCTGTTTTAAGCGCATTTGTAATGGCAGCTGCAGAGCCGCCCGTAAAATCAGCATCAGCAAAAGTAACAGTTAGATTACTGATGTCATCGGCATTAGCATGTGCACTTGCATTACCGGTAAAACTCAGTGTGGCTGTTGTATTGCTGGCTTTGACCAATGAGGCAGTCAGGCCAGCAGGCACATTGGTTACCGTGCCTAAATTACCGCCATTCGCGCCTGTAAAAGTGTCCCCTGTTAATGAGATGGATAGGGTTGTCGATATCGCGCCATTGCTGGACTCATTAAACGTTGTATTGTTATACGTAACGCCGCCGCTGAATACTTGCACAGACACCGTGGCATTGCCGGCTTTACCGTCACTTTCAGACAGTGTCAGATTAAAGTCACGTGTGCCAGCCGTCGCACTGGCATAACCGATGTTTTTAATTAATTGAGAAACATTCGATAGCGTCGCGCTGCCGTTGAGTGTAATTGTTAGCGTATTGCCGCCTTGTCCATCGTCGGTTGCATGCACAGCACCAATATTAGTCGCACCCACTGTGATTGCGTCATTAGCTGAGATCGCACTATCGCCGCCAGCAGTTGCATTGGTGCCATCTAATGAGAAATTGCCATCGGCTGTGCCGGATGTGGTTGTAATGATCAATGTGCCGCCATCAAAATCGGTTGCATCCGCATCGGTAATACTATTTGTTGTATCGGTATCCAGAAATGCAACCTGATTGACAAGAGCCGATGTCGTGTCGCCGTCGATATTGTTGAGAGCCAGCGCATCATTGACATTATTGATTGTTATTTCCAAAGGTACAGATTGCAATGTGCCAAAACCGTCATTACCCGTACCATCACCACCGTACTCTACGACATAACCCGTGATGCTGGCGTTGTTAATCCTATAGTCATTCCACTCTCCATTCGCCAAAAAATGTGCATGATCCTCATTCGATCCGGAGTCATTAGGCTCATTAACTGCCCAATTGTTATATTGTCCGCCGACAATGGAGCCACCTCCTGTCCCAGACCAGAATTGAATGCCTGATTCAGGTCCGGTCATCCAGAACCAAGCGCCTTCTACATTGGCATCGCTTGCTCCCATCCAGCCTTCGCCACCTAGCTTGGGCGCAATAAAAGTATTTTCTGCTGCAGATGTGACCGTCGTCAGGTAGCCATTTAAGCCATACAATGTTTTTGCTTCAGCCGCAGCTTTTGCATCTGTCCAAGTGATCCTTGATGCACTGACGAATTCGTAATAATGCTGATTGAGCGGGGAGTAGAATTTGCCGACCTCGTCAACGGCGTAACCATGCCAAGTTGCGCCATCATCATCACTGACTTGAATGGTTATATTATCTGTTCCGGAATATTCAGTATTCCCTTGGTAAGAAAGACTGTTCAATGCGGTATTCAGATCCGTAATGCTGCCGTTGAATTCTAATGAAGTACCCAACGTAGTACCGGTAATACCTGTTGTAGTAGCAAGTGACAAATTGCCATGATCGACATCCATTTTAATCTTCAGGCTGGCTGGATTGTCATCATCACTGACCGTAAATCCATTAATACTCACAGAAGCATCTTCATTAACTGATATGGATGATTGTCCTTTAATGACCGGATTAAAGTCTGAACTAGTGAAATCAACAGCCAAATTAGATGTGATACTTCCTGGAACATTGGCAGCCGTGTTATTCGTGAAATCAGTATCGGCAAATGTGACGGTCAGGTTGTTGATATCATTGACATTAGTATGCGCACTTGCATTGCCCGTAAAGCTGAGGGTGGCGGTCGTATCACTGGCTTTGACCAAGGCGGCTGTTAAGCCGGCGGGTACATTGGTTACCGCGCCTAAATTACCACCGTTGGCACCTGTAAAGGTGTCTCCCGCTAAGCTGATGGTTGCTGTGCTGATAATCGTGCCATCATTAGCCGCCGATTCGACAAAGGTCGTCGTATCATAAGTGAGTTGTGCAGGTGCGTTATTGAGGGTTACAGTAAAAGTTGCTACATCTGAGGTGCTTGATACATCATCTGCGGTGACGCTAAAGACACGCGTAGGGTTTGTTGCGGGCAAGTCCGTCGTATTATTAAACTTAATGGCGTCCAATAGGTCTTCATAACTGGCAAGCGCTGCTGCTGTGGCTGCGCCACCTGTGCCATTTAAGCTGGTGAAAGTGATTGTACGTGTGCCGGCTGCATCAGCAATCGCGTAACTAAAAAATGTACCGTTATAAGATATTTCTCCCGTAGCTGTAGTATCGGTGATATCAACTGGTGTCGCACCTAGGCGCAATTCATCACCTGCTTTAACACTGGCCGCAGAAATGCTGACTTTGAGATTATTCAGGTTGGGTGAATCCAAGTCACCCAAATTTGAGGCGCCGGTTGTAAAAGAAACGGCCGCACTGCCATCGTCAGTACCAGCTACTTCAGTGAATGTCACTGTATTGCTGACGCCATCACCTGAACCGTTTAAATCTACTGTGGGTGGACCCGGTTCCAGCAGCAAGGTATCCCCATCAAGTTCGATCAAGAAATCATCGATTGCCGTCATTCGGGAACCATTTGCTGAAAAGAAAGTATGCAATGTGCTGGCTCCTCCCACATTTGCATTTGTTATTGCTGGGCCTTCACGGGTTGGATTAGCTAGGTTGTCGGTCATACTATGCTCGGTAACAAGTGAACCCACAACACCGTTTGCTGACGCATTAAAAATTTTGAGATTTAGATCATATTTATTACTACCCTGAGCGGTAGTTGTAAAAACAAAATTGTACCAGCTACCATTAGGCAAAACCCCACCGTTATCCCACGAAATCGGTGAGTCGCTACCACTCGGCGCACCAGTAGTAGTTATTGGCCCATTACTCAAAAAACCGCCACCACCACCATGAAAAAACGCACCGATATGTGATCCGCCGGGTGCTCCAAAACTGCCAACGTTTGAATCTTGACTTTGTATCGAGAAGCCCAGAGCGCCATAGCCACTATTAGCTGAGCTCTGAAAAAAAGCAGATACAGAATATTCTCCATCATTCGAGATGGTATACCCTTGCTTAGTTGTCCAGATTTGATCAGATCCTAATGAAACGATAATACCGGGGGAACTGCTTAATCCAATAGTATTATTCCAAGTAAATGTCCCGCTTGCCGGGTTACTTTGCGTAAAATTATCATTTAGAATCGTGCTAGATGAAAAGTCCTGGAGTATGCTGGTCATTTTGTATCTTTTCTTTATATGTGTTGTTACAACACATTTTTAGTTTATATATTGAGATGATTTCTTTTGAATGTAACTGAAATGATTGGCTGGCTATAGAGGGAAAAAATACAAAAAAACCTGTTAATTTCACTGCTAGAGTTTCAGAAACTCAGAAGAAGAAAATTAACACACGCAAGGAGCGTTTTGCACAAAGAATTGTTAGCCATAAAGAAGGCTTGAAATGTCATAAATAATGACTATTCACCAAAAGCATTTTTTATCCATTCGACTTTCTTACCATCACTACCAGTTAAAAGCACGACGTCGAAGCGACATGCTGGTTCTGTATTTAACTCGGCAATGTAATGTCGTGCAGTGCGTAACAGCTTAGCTTGTTTGGATGAAGTAATGCTGGCGGCTGCACCGCCAAATGCTTCGCTTGTGCGCATTCTGACCTCAACAAATACTAATGTCTTATCATCACGCATGATGAGATCAATTTCACCAAAACGACAGTGGTAGTTCTGTTGCAGTAGTATTAGGTGCTGGTTTTGTAGATAAGATGCGGCATATTGCTCTGCATCCTCACCGTTCTTCATCTGCTACTTCTTCTGACGCATTCAATAACATGACCTGGCCTTTCTTGAATGTCGCTGCGAATGGCTCACGTATAAACCGATTGGGTGGAGAAAGACGGATGTGCCCTGTAACACCATCTAACATGACATTTCTTGGTGAGTGCGCTTGGAATAGTAGTGCCATTAAACGAAAAGCGTCGATTCCTAATGCATAAAAACGTTCCATGTCGGTCGATAAAGGTGTCTCGCTGCGTTTATATGCCATTACTGCAGGATGGTCGGGTTGTAATAACCAAGGCATTTCTAAGAACTGTGTATTATTCAGATCATGATTAAATAAAGAGTCTTGTTTGCTATTAAAAATTTGTGATGTGGCATAAACAGGTACGCTGGGATCTAGGTATGATCGTATCAGGCGTGATTTCTCCGCATTCAATGTAAGAAAAACAATATTTCCCGTGCCAACAGTTACGCGGCGTAAAGTTTTTAGAGTCTCTTGGTCGCGATTAAATGTTAAATGTTCGGTAGTGGCATACGATCTGTGTTGTTGCCATTCTTCTATAAAAGCAGCTTGTAATCTTATGGACAGCGGGCTGTTGTCACTAATGATGATGGCATGGTGTCTATTTTCTTCGGCAGCTAATTTTGCGATTTGACCCGCCTCATTATCCATTTGTAATCCGAAAAGATACAAATTAGAAGGTAAGTAACCATCATCGTCGATAGCATTCAATGTCAATGTAGGTACGTCTACTATATGACTGGAAGCAAGTGCAGTTACGCCGTCGCGAGTCAATGGCCCCACGACCATGATGGCACCTTCATTGATTGCTTCTTGATAAACGATCAGAATATCCAAGGGATCATCTGTTGTTGCATAAATTCTAACAATTAATGGCAGGGCATCTTCGCGCATGATTGCTGTAATAAAGCCCTGCTTTACAACCTCAGCGACGGGGCCAAATGTAGGCGATTCTAGGGGCAATAGGAGCGCGATATGTGGGACTGTAGGTGCGGCGTACATCGCTTCACCCATGTAATTATCTTCAGGATGAGTAGAAAATGCTTGCTGGCTACCGTATAGTGCGACGACTAATACCAGAAAAAATTTAAAGATAATTTGCATAATGGTCAATATGCTTGCAAAAAGTGCATTATATGTGGTTGCTACGCCGATAGGAAATTTACGTGATATTAGTTTGCGTGCATTAGATGTTTTAGCAATGGTAGATATCGTTGCCGCTGAACACATACAAACTTCCAGGCACTTATTAGCGGCTCATTCAATTAATACTAAAGCGATTGCGTTACATCAACATAATGAGGTCGCTGTAGCCGAAAAAATTGCAGCATTACTTGCATTAGAAAAGACCGTTGCTCTGGTTACCGATGCAGGGACGCCGGGTATATCAGATCCTGGCGCGATATTAGTGGAGTATGTACGGAAGCAGGGTTATCCGGTGATTCCAATCCCCGGTGCAAATGCGGCTGTATGCGCTTTATCCGTCGCGGGAATCACCAACCCGCACTTTATGTTCTATGGTTTTTTGCCGAATAAAACTGTCGGACGCAAGCGTGAATTGACCGCGTTAAAAGCACAAACTTGCACATTAGTTTTTTATGAAGCACCGCATCGTATTATCGATTGTGTGAACGACATGGTGGAAGTTTTTGATGCAAAGCGTCAACTGGTGATTGCTAGGGAATTGACTAAATTATTTGAAACAGTCCATAGCTGTTATCTGGGCGATGCGCTAGCGTGGTTACAAGGCGATAGCAATCAACAAAAAGGTGAGTTTGTTTTATTGTTATCTGGTGCAGAGATAGATAATAAAGAAAGCATCAGTGATGAAGCCATGCACACACTGGAAACCTTGCTGGAAGAATTGCCATTAAAGCAAGCCGTTAAATTGGCGGTTGAGATTACTGGCGAAAATAAAAACAAGTTGTATAGGCAGGCATTAGAATTGAAAAATGATTCTGATCTATAATGTTTAATTAACAAATTTTCTGAGTTTTTCTTGAACGCAATAAAATTAACTCGCCCCGATGATTGGCACCTGCATCTACGAGATGGCGAACAAATGCGTGCAGTATTGCCATATTCCGCACGACAATTCGCCCGCGCGATAATCATGCCAAATCTTAAGTTTCCCGTTGTTACGACGGACTTGGCGCTGGCTTATCGGGCACGAATATTGGCGGCTTTGCCTGCTACGATGCAAACGTTTAATCCACTGATGACGCTTTATCTGACGGATAACACCACGCCAGAAGAGATCATTCGGGCGAAAGAAAGCCAAATTGTTCATGCCGTGAAGTTTTATCCGGCAGGTGCGACGACAAACTCAGACGCGGGTGTTACGAATATTGCCAATTGCAATGCTACGTTGAAAACGATGCAAGATATTGGCATGCCATTGCTTGTTCATGGTGAAGTCACCCATCCTGACGTGGATGTATTCGATAAAGAGAAGGTTTTTATTGACCAAGTGTTATTACCATTGACGCAACATTTTCCGAAGCTACGTATTGTATTTGAACATGTCACCACTAAGGATGCCGTGACATTTGTGAAACAAGCACCAGATAATGTTGCTGCGACCATTACAGCGCACCACTTATTGCTAAATCGTAATGCGATTTTTCAAGGCGGTATTCGTCCGCATCACTTTTGTTTGCCGGTATTAAAGCGTGAAGTGCATCGTCAAGCGCTATTGGAAGCGGCAACAGGTGGTAACACCAAGTTTTTTCTTGGCACGGACAGTGCGCCGCATTCTCGTTCAAACAAAGAGACTACTTGTGGCTGTGCGGGTATTTACACCGCGCATGCCGCGATTGAGTTTTATGCGGAAGCATTCGAACAAATGGGCGCATTAGATAAACTAGAAGCTTTTGCCAGCTTTCATGGCGCGGACTTTTATCAGTTGCCACGTAATCGTGAAAGTATTACCTTGGAAAAACATGATTGGGTCATTCCAGAGCAGCTTGATTATGTGGAAGAAAAACTGGTTCCACTACGTGCGGGAGAAAGCATTTCCTGGAAAGTTTCTTACGGTGAGGATTCGTAGATAGGTGACTGCCCATTCGATTTTGTCCGAACTTAGAGGGCATACTTAACTGCTATGGACAATTAAGTGTGCCCCTAGCCTGAATATTGCACCAGTAGCTGGAATTTAAACGCCGATCTGTATTGAGTTAACCGTGCTCGCGACCGGAGCCGCAGTTATTCTGCGGCATAGGGAGTATGTGCGTTTAGCTCAGAGCAGAGCAAGTTAAAAACCATCAAGTGAAGCCTGGTACAAACTGCGCTTTTACTTAAATGCCTTAAAGTCAGGAGACATAAAGGCTTTAGACTAAAATCTAACGTACTGGTGCAATATCCGGGTTAGGGCCGCCTAGAACCCATAGAATTCCCAGATCAGCATAATTCTTATACGCTGATTATAAGCTTACAATTGATTCTGCCAGTTCACTGTATTCCTAAGATATAGTGAGGTTGGTTATGACATGGTGGTAAGACAGGTTAGACCGTGGTTGGGTAAGCTCGCTTAGGGACAAACGCTCCGAGCGCGTTATTGTGATAGTGCCTCAACCAGCGTATTCCATCAGGGACAGAGAAATGTATCTCACTTAAAGTCCGGGTGTTTGGCTGCAATCTTATACTTTCTCAAAATCATCGACCGAATGCTTGGCATAACGTGGCCATCCACATATGTCCCCGTAACTCTAGAACCTTGCAGAACTCCCATATGCCGCAGCGTTTGGTAGTCGCTCTACGTTAACCGCACGGTTTGAGCCACGCCGTTCTTCTGCTGGAATTGACACACTGTTCCTATGTGCGGCTTCTTGCCCAAGCTTGAAGAAAGCTACTGTGTGCATTAGACCGTCAGATTGCTCTGTCATTGACTCCGAAGCGGCTGCAGCTTCCTCTACCAATGCAGCATTTTGTTGCGTTACCTCGTCCATCTGCGTCACTGCCTGGTTCACTTCTTCAATTCCTGAACTTTGCTCCTGTGACGCTGCAGATATTTCCGACATGATGTCAGTAACACGTTTCACAGCCTGTACGATTTCACCCATGGTCTTACCTGCTTGATCAACCAGTTTAGTACCAATTTCTACTTTATTGACTGAATCACCGATCAAATCTTTGATCTCTTTCGCAGCGGCTGCTGAGCGTTGAGCCAACGTCCGCACTTCCGTGGCAACCACGGCAAAGCCACGGCCTTGTTCACCTGCTCGCGCTGCTTCCACTGCGGCATTCAGCGCCAGAATATTCGTCTGGAACGCAATGCCATCGATCACGCTAATAATGTCCACAATCTTTTTAGAACTGTCATTAATCTCAGACATAGTCGTCACGACTTGACCAACCACACTACCACCTTGCACCGCGATATCACTGGCACCAATCGCAAGTTGATTAGCCTGTTTTGCATTGTCTGCATTTTGTTTCACCGTGGAAGTAAGTTGTTCCATGCTGGAAGCGGTTTCTTCTAGTGATGAGGCTTGCTCTTCCGTACGCTGTGACAGGTCGTTGTTACCTGCAGCAATTTCTTTTGACGCGGTATTGATTGCTTCTGAACCCGCACGAATATGACCAACAATCTCAACAAGCTTGTCAACAGTTGCGTTAGCATCATCCTTCAAGCGTCCAAAAGCTCCCTTGTATTCATCGGTAATCTTGTGTGTTAGGTCTCCTGCTGCCAAAGCATCCAAGACACGCATTACGTCATTTAAGCCGACCGAACTAGTTTCCATTAACCCGTTAATACCTTCGGCCAGTTGTTTAATAAAACCATCTTTACCTTCCAAGGATAGCCGACCACTGAAATCGCCATCGTTGGCTGCCATCACAATCTCTGCTACTTCTTTCTCAACGGCCAATTCAGTCGTGCGCTCCACCCATTCTATGGCAGCACCTAGCTGTTCCCCTGCTTCACCCGTTACGGGTACCAGTGTCAACACATAAGAACGTGCCCCAATATTTATTGCTGTTTTCAGTGGCTCTGTCTGTCCCACAAGACTTTTCTCTAAGTTGAAGATGCTGATACTCTTTCCTAAGATTCCATTGGCTTTAAAGCCGCGCACTTCCTTGGAGATTTCTGCTTCACCAATGTCTAGCATGTTCTGCATCGCACCGTTAGTGTAGTTGATCGTACCTGAAACATCCATAATCATGACGGCTGAAAGAGATTGGTCCAGTGCATTCTTGATGCGTAAACTCTCATCAGCAATTCGCTTGGCTTCGGCCATATCACTGATAACTGCTTTAGATTTATTCAATTCATCAATGACTTTTTGGTTTTCAATAATCATTTGCTTACTTTCGGACAGGTCATTGCCTGCGCGAATTTGCATGGATTTTACCGCCTCAACAACATCTCCGATTTCATCTTGATTAGTAATCGTAATCTGGCTTGTATAATCCCCTGCAGCCATGTTATTGAGTGCATGACTTGCCGTGGCAAGTGGCTGCACAATGGCGCGCAGCAATGATATCCCGGAAAGAATAATCAGAATCACCGTAATTCCACCCACAACACCCATTGTCAGAAGCATATCGTTTTGACTAGAGCCCATCAAATTGAAAGTGCCTAGTGTGGCAAAACCCATAAATGCAAACAATGGCAACGACATGATGCGTGTGCGGATGCTCATATTCTTTAGCTTTTGCTTCAGTGCACCCATTAGGCCTTCTGCTACCAGATTTCCACCTATGACTTTGAATTTGGCTTTGCCCTTCCGCATGTCACTGTAGAGTGCTTCGGCAGCTTGAATCTGCTCGCGCGTAGGCTTGCTGCGCACAGACATATACCCCGTGACTTTGTTGTCCTCAATGAGCGGTGTGGCGTTTGCATAAACCCAATAGAAAGAGCCGTCTTTACTACGATTCTTGACGAAACCACTCCAGGGTTTTTTTAGCTTCAGCGTTTTCCAGAAATCATCAAATGCTTCTGCCGGCATGTCTGGGTGCCTGATAATATTATGTGCTTGCCCGATTAACTCCTGTTCAGTAAAACCGCTCATGTCAATAAATTGTTTATTGACGTAAGTAATCACACCTTTTGTGTTAGTCCTTGAAACAAGAAATTCACCATCTGGCATTTCTTTCTCGTTATTTGTTACAGGCATATTGACGCGCATACTGGTCTCCCCGTTATAAAGTTTTACACTTAGACTGCGACTAAGTTACTAATAACTTTAGTTGAGTTCAGCCATTTGTTGAGCTATGTCAAACAACATCTAAAGGCGTGTCGACTTCTGATACGGCATCTGGCTTGTTATGGATGTCAACCTATTCAATGTCTTCCTCGTCCCTTGGGGCGAAGGCTGATGGAAAACCGGCAGCTTGAAGAGCGCTTTTAATACCTAGCTGCTTGCGGCGGGGTGCTTTACTTTGTGAGCTTTCTCACATCGTTGTTACTCCATTTATTGATAGTCTATAAAAGCGTTGGACTTGGCACTGCTAAGCGTATGGCAACGTGAGGTTGGGCTGACAACAAGGAATTAAAACTCATATTTCAACAATAATGGAGGTTAAAATGTCGAAAGAACTGCATGTAGCATTAAAGTCAATGTTGGGCAAAATAGAAAGTCGTATCAAGGATGATCGGCTGCCACTAGAAATGCGTCAATATTTCCACGCTGCCGCGGAGGCGGCGCGGTTGATCTTGACCAACGATTTCCAGTCGAAGTCAGCACGCCATCGTATCTTAAGATACGTTACCTTACAGAGGGTATGATCGCTGGCACGCGTTTTATTGAAGTGGCCGCAGAGGACGGTGATAACAATCCTGGTGGTTCTCACTTCCCTGGCTTGAATCAAGCGCTTTGCCTTGGTAAATGTCTTGCGGCCTATAACAAATGCATGGGACGTACTAGCGATGAAGATGAAGATGACAGTGATCCAGGTCAAATACTTGGGTCGGACACGAACGGCGATGATGATAACGATGATCTTCTCGGCCCTGCGCTTGCTTGCAATGTAGAGTATACAAACTGCATTGCTGGCTGCCTTCCTCCCGTAATGAGCTAACTTTGAAGCGATGTATAGTTATAGGTTGGAGAGGGTCTAGATATGTAGGCTGCGAATCTAGACCCTGCGACGCTGCATCCCCAGAAACTCCCTCTGGATTATCGACCTTGCTCGGCCGAACTCCCTGAAATTCCTTAAATATCAACTACATTTCCAGTTCATGGCAAATACCTTATAATCTTTCTATACTCTAAGCTGAGTAACTAAGGCACTGATTGGCAGTTTGCTGATATTTCACTGAAGGAAGGTATCTAATGAGTCCGTATCGTATACTGTTCTCTATGTTAGTAATCATGCTGTTGTTAATTTCTGGAATTGCCAGCGCTACACTTATTTCCGAGCACCGACATTGCAGTACAATGGATTGGTCGCAAGAATTTACCGTTGCAGCTAACGCAACGGAAGGATCGCCTACAACTGTACAATCAAATGATCAGTCTCTTTTGCCAATTCCTCGTGCCAAACCATTTGAAGGCAGTCGAGAATGTAAATATGAACTTTCCGATATAACTTCTATTCGGGTTAACCTCGAATTAGGAATAGTGGGAGCTGACGATCCTCCCTTTATTAGACATACCGGATTCAGCATAAACTCTTTGACTACTCAACCCTTTGGAGTTGGTGTCAACTTCAATACCGATCGGATAGCAGGTCCGGAAACCGTTTTAGAGATTTCACTAACTCCTCATCTTGATTTTACATTCTCAGATTTGGTACAAACAAATTTGATTGATTTCATACTCATGGTGCAAAGTTGTACCCAAGATGCATGTTTCGGTGATGGCAGTTCTGTCATATCGGGGCCCCCCCTCAAGTTCAAGTCAATTGCCGGCCCCAGGGTTCTCAGCGTTCAACTCAGTGGGCACCACTACTATTTGTCTGAACCAAGCTCAGTATTGCTATTTAGCGTTGCTATTTTTTTAATTGGTTACATGGGGCCACTTAGAGCACAATCGAAGTGATGAGCATTGTGCTTTTTCAACTCACATTATTCAGCGGCACCGTTAGGGTCGGGTCGTACGCCTTTACCGGCACCTATCTAGCAGATTAAAGTCCTGTCAGAGAAATAACCTTCAGGGTCTAGCTAATATATACCTGATACATACACCGACTCCGTTGGTTGCGATTATCGTGCAACTACCAGTGTTTCTTTGCGAGATTCCAACGATAAAGTAGCCGCGCAAACCCATTGTAAACCAAATGAAAGAGTTGTTTGATGATCGGTAGTTGACACAACTTTCCCAGCCAACGTTGGCCGGGCGTTTGTAGCCACAGATGAATAAAAGCATCTGCACCAATATTAATCTGTCCATTTGCATCTTTGAAATACAGTCGTTCTCGTACTTGTTCTAAAGGCGTGTCGACTTCTGACACGGCATCCGGGTTGTTATGGATATCAATCCATTCAATATCTTTAATGCCACAGTTATCCATGCGTTGACGCTGATCTTTTATGCCTGCGTTGCAAACGGGGCAGGCGCTGTTGTAATAGACTTTATTGGGCATGATTGAGTTACCTATTTGGCTAATAAGTTTTCTAGTGTCAATTGGTAGATTTTTGCTAAGGGTTCTATCTCATCGACGCCGACATTTTCATTAAGCTTGTGAATGGTTGCGTTGCATGGTCCGAATTCAACCACTTGTTTGCAGATGTCTGCGATGAAGCGTCCGTCAGAAGTGCCGCCGGATGTTGATAATTCAGGTTCGATGGCAGTTACACTTTTTATCGCACTACTCATGGCGTTTGCAAGTTCGGCCTTGGGTGTGAGAAAAGGCTTGCCGGAGAGTTCCCACTTCAAATCATAATCAAGCTTATGCCCATCGAGAATTTCATGCACGCGTGCTTGCAGTGTTTCAACGGTGCTGGCGGTTGAGAAGCGGAAATTAAACAGCATAGTAATTGTGCCGGGGATGACGTTGGTTGCGCCCGTGCCCCCATTGATGTTGGAAATGTGCCACGTGGTTGGTGGGAAGTACTCGTTACCTTGATCCCATTCGGTTTGCGTAAATTCAACGATGGCCGGCGCTGCAAGATGTATGGGGTTTTTTGCTAAATGCGGATAAGCGATATGGCCTTGTATGCCTTTGATGGTCAAGTTGCCAGATAGTGAACCGCGTCGGCCATTTTTAATGGTGTCTCCCAATTTATTCGTACAAGTAGGCTCGCCGACAATACAGTAATCCAATAACTCGCCGCGTGCTTTTAGTGTTTCTACTACCTTGATCGTGCCATCAGTGGCAGGGCCTTCCTCATCCGATGTGATGAGCAGTGCAATCGAGCCATTATGGTCATCATGCTCGGCAACAAAAGCTTCAATCGCCGTGATAAAGGCAGCTAATGACGTTTTCATGTCCGCCGCACCACGCCCATAGAGTTTTCCATCACGAATCGTAGGTGTAAACGGGTCACTGTCCCAATTTTCCACAGGTCCTGTCGGGACGACATCCGTGTGTCCCGCAAAACAAAGGACAGGACTGGCAGTGCCGCGTCTTGCCCAGAAGTTATCAACCTCGCCAAAAGGCAGCCTTTCGATT
>JAJFJH010000107.1 GCA_021774155.1 Nitrosomonas sp. | reverse complement strand
CGTATTAATGAATCCATGCGCTCATTATTTATGGCTAGTGTCCGATCCAACGTAGCTTTGGAGTCTGTCGGAGATGGTGTCATTACCACTGATGCTCATGATCATGTAATTTATATGAATGGCGGCGCAGAAAAAATTCTTGAGGTTAATCTCAAACAAGTGCAAGGTCTTTTATTGCCCAGCATTCTTCATTTGAGGGTAGGTAAGGAAAGTATCTATAGTGAACTAACAGGGGATGAGCCGTCAATCCCAGCGTTTAGGGTGAGTACCATTCAATGCTATCTTGAAACCAGTCGTGGGGTGCAGCGAGCCGTAAGCGTAACTCGCCATTTACTGCGGGACGATAAAGATGATTTGATGGGGTATGTGGTTGCGATTGCTGATGTGACAGATACGGTTGAATTGACAAAACAAATGGCGCATCAAGCAAGTCACGATGCATTAACAATGCTACCAAATCGGGCATTATTACTTTCTCGTTTTGACCAGATGGCAGCAGAAATTCAGCAAAAGGATGGTGTGGTAACGGTACTATTTGTCACGCTAGATAATTTTAAGAAAATTAATGATGCGCTAGGACACCGGGCGGGAGATGTCTTGCTGCGAATGGTTTCATTGCGGTTATATGAAGCCATTCGTAAGGATGACATGCTTGCGCGCTGGGGAGGTGATGAGTTTGTGCTGTTATTTGATTATTTACAAAAAAATGATACGGCACCGCAAATGGCACAGAAAATACTGGAAATTATCAAGCAACCATTTGAGTTAGATGAACAGGAAGTTTTTGTTACTGCCAGTATTGGCATTAGCTTATACCCACAAGATGGTGTGCGTAGTGAAGAAGTATTAGAAAAGGCAGGTACGGCAATGTACCGTGTTAAGCATGAAGGCGGCAACAGTTTCGGTTTTTATTCTCCTGAATCATCCGTAGTTTGGACGCGTGATCGGTTGGCGTTTGAGAAAGAATTGCGCGCTGCACTGAATAACGATCTCTTGAACGTATTGTATCAGCCGATAGTTGACGTTTCTAAGCGCCGTATTATACGTATGGAAGCATTGGTGCGTTGGCAACACCCAACCCGCGGTTTTTTGTCACCGAGTGACTTTATACCGTTAGCAGAAGACATCGGTGTGATAGAGCAGCTTGGTGAGTCTGTACTACGTACCGCATGTGTTGTTACGCAGGAACTAGTCCAGACAGGATATCCGATTAATGTTTCTGTTAATGTGAATCCGCGCCAACTCCTATCTGGACATTTTGTGGACACTGTGTCACAGATTCTTCATGATACTAAATTGCCGGCTAGTGCTTTGGTACTTGAAATAACCGAGAGTGCCGTTGTCAGTGATTTGGCACGAGCTGCGGAGATTCTTAATCGGATTAAAGCATTGGGTATTTCTGTCGCCTTAGATGACTTTGGTACGGGCTATTCTTCTTTAACGTTGCTTAGAGAGCTGCCAATTGACATTTTAAAAATCGACAAATCTTTTATTCGAAAACTGGATGAAAATATAAATGACTTGACGATAACCAAAGCAATAATCGGTTTAGGTGAAAACCTTGGGTTATCAATTATTGCAGAAGGTGTTGAGACGGAACAACAGGTTAAGATACTTGTCGATCATCAATGTTATGTGCATCAAGGTTATTATTTCAGCCGCCCTGTATCCTGTGAAGCCGTTTTACAATTGATGGATGAGTCTGATTCGATAAATTCAAAGGCGATTAAGCAGAAATTAGCATCTGTTTTTATACCATAAGACTGCCGGTTAATTTATTTCTGTTTTGTTTAAAATAACCGGCGAGTCTTTGGTGTGATATTGCTTTACAACATTTTCAAGTATTCCAGTAGTTCTAACCTTTCTTGCTCGGTTAAATCATTCGTGCCGTAATTATGACCTTTATTGGAGTTGCCTTTGAGCGCGGTATCAAATTTAAATGCCTGTGCACCAGATGTTTGGTCAGTGGAGACAAACCCTACTTTCTCAACATCTATCTCGCGACTCCCCAAAAAGAACGTTTTTGAGCGTTGTTCTTGCGGGAGTAACAGTTCATACAAGTTGGGTACTGAGCCATTATGTAGATAGGGCGCGGTGGCCCAGATGCCATTCAATGGCCGTGCTTTATAAACGCCTCCTTCAGGTGCTTTACTTGTATTTGCAGCAAAGATTTCATTGAATGCCTTAAATTGGTCATTTAAATTGGGAGGCTGTGCCTTGTTGCTCATTTTTCTAGCTCTATAGCCCCCTTCGATTTGAGTATTGATGGCTTTTGCTGATTGCTTCGGATGTCTTAATAATGAGCCAACAACTGAATTGATTAGTGGTTCCAAGCCCGTTGTTTCAGCGGCAATCTTTGTGCCCGTAAATACCGCTTCTTTACGACCTTCAAATTTACCAGCTTGCAATAAACGTTGCATATTATTCCATTCAGTAGCATCAGTTTTTAATTCGCTTATCGGTGTCAATACGGCAGAATAGGGTTCCCCTTCTTGGTCTCTTGGGATGACTTGATGACAACTTGCACAATATTCATCGTAGTGGATCTTTCCGCGAGCTGCTTTTTCAGGATCTGCGGGTGGTAGGTATGCTGCAGGCCAAACGGGAGACCTTAACTCAGCAACCCACGCTTCTAACCAGCCGAGGTTTTCGATAGCTAAGGAGCTTTTATAGAGTTTTTCATGTTTACTTTTAGGGATGTTCACTTCGCCATAGACGCCGACCACTTCCCCGCCGTTACGCGTTAAGGCGCCAATTGTGGCAGGGCCGTTAGGCGAAAATCCAGTCCATTGCACCACATCGGATTGGTGTGTTCCCCATAGAAAAGGGTAACTTGCAGGTGCGTCAGAAGGCCGTATATTGGCGGGCATATTATTCATTTGCACCATAACCTTGTTAAAAATGGCGCCAATGGCGTCTACTCGACCAAAACCATAGTGTGGTTGATCAGCGCCACCCGAATGATTAATCTGATTACGATATGCCAGTGCTTCTGTTTGCTCCCATAAGTCCTCACGCAATTGATTTTCAGCTCTATCGTCATTGGCATCGTTGCCAAGTATATTTTTTGCAAAACGAGAGAATTTCTCTTGGTTTTGATAAGTGGCGCTTAGCGCGTCCACAAGGGCGCGATTAAGTGTCTCGAAATCTCCAAGTGATGGCCCTCCATCTATTCTTATTTGTGTTCCTTGATAATCAATTTGAGTGGTATGACAGGCAGCGCAAGTCAAGCCGACCCAACTGTGTTTATTGCTATCAATATCTTTAGCGAATCCAACGGGTAATCCATCTGGATTCCAAGCATTAGATCTGGAAGGTAAATAGCGTAGGGAGTCAATGTGTTCGTTGTTGCGGAATAGCTCGCTTTTATCCGCCTGTTCAAGCACAAGAAACCATTGATAGGGCATGATTCTTGATCCTTGGCTGGTGAAATAAAAGGCTTGCTGAGTATCGGCAGACCAACCTTGCTCTAAATTAATCACCTTTCCTATTGAAGACATAACAGGATCGCCCTCGGAGATTTCTAATCCTTTTTGTAGGAATCCACAACCTGTGATGAATAGTGTGCAGCTAAGTAACAGTGACGGTAATGAAAAGTATGATTTACTATTGAACATGCAAGATTCCTCCGGGTATTTAACTAACTTCAATGTTATTTAAATCGCTAGCCTTGATAGAAATTTAAAATATCACGGCAACTTTATGATTTCAAGAAAATATTGAGTATTGATGAAAACTAAAATATATTGAAATCTGTGTAGCTAAATTCAAAAAACGTAACTGTAAGAAAAATAAAAATTATTATATTTGAAGAATTTTTTGTTGTTTGTTTGGTCAGTCTCTATTAGTTAACAATAATAAAAGCATGAATTTCTTTTCATTGATGGTATTTACGCTGTCATAATATTATAATCGCTAGTTTTTCTGATTATTGACCAGTTGCTTACATTATCTTCCATGCAGCTATTTGCCTTTGGTATTAACCATCACACCGCGCCGTTAGGCGTGCGAGAGCAAGTAACCTTCCCAGAGAATTCAATGGAACATGCATTGCATGACCTGGTGGGACGCAATCCTATTAAAGAAGCGGCGATTGTTTCGACTTGTAATCGTACTGAAGTTTATTGCAACACCGAGAATCCGGATGTTGCCATGAATTGGCTGGCGGACTTTCATTGCTTGCAAGCGCGTGATTTAGAGCCTTATCTTTATAAACTGCCGCAAGAACAGGCAGTAAAGCATGCTTTTCGAGTTGCCAGCGGTCTCGATTCTATGGTGTTGGGTGAGCCTCAGATTCTTGGTCAGCTAAAAACTGCTGTGAAATCTGCTGAGCATGCGGGAACATTGGGTTTAATGCTACACAAGCTCTTTCAGCGAACGTTCTTTGTGGCCAAAGAAGTCCGAACGTCTACGGAGATAGGAACAAGTTCTGTTTCTATGGCAGCAGCAGCAGCACGTTTGGCTGAGCGGATTTTTGGCGATATTGCCGAGCAGCGCGTATTATTTATTGGTGCCGGTGAAATGATAGAGCTATGCGCCAGTCATTTTGCAGCGCGACAGCCAAAACAAATCACAGTGGCTAACCGTACCGTTGAACGCGCAGAGGCATTGTCTAGTCGTTTTAACGCACAGGCGATTTCCTTGAGTGAACTACCAGAGCATTTGGCGACGAATGATATTGTCGTGACCTGTACGGCGAGTCCCTTACCAATTCTTGGTAAGGGTATGATTGAACGCGCTATTAAAGCACGTAAACATCGTCCCATTTTTATAGTTGACTTGGCAGTGCCGCGTGATGTTGAGTCTGAGGTAGCTGAGCTTGATGATGTGTTTCTCTACTATGTGGATGATCTGGCTGAAATTGTTAAAGAAGGGTTGGACTCTCGCCAAAGTGCAGTAGAGCATGCGGAAACAATCATTGATACCAACGTGGTTGATTTCATGCGTTGGGTGTCCTCACGTGAGTTAGTGCCAACAATACGTGCGTTGCGTGATCAAGGTGAGCGGTTTCGACGACATGAAATGGCGCGAGCTTGTAAACAATTAGCTAATGGTGAAGACCCTCAGAAGGTTTTAGAATCATTGAGCAAAGGTTTGACCAATAAATTTCTACATATTCCTTCCAGCACACTTAATCAGGCGCAAGCAGATGAACGCGAGGATATAGTTGAACTGATCAATCAGTTGTATCAACTACATCGCCCACAATGAAAAATAGTATGTCCACTCGGCTGACACAATTAGGTGTTCGTCTGGAAGAGCTGAATCATTTGTTGAGCAGTGAAACGATTACTACGGATCTTGATAAATTCCGTAAACTGTCGCGTGAACATGCCGAGATCCAACCTATTGTTGAACTTTATAATAGTTATCAGCAGACGGAGGGTGATGTTCAGACGGCACGGGAGATGAGCGCTGATCCAGAAATGCGTGAATTTGCCGAGGCGGAGATTCAAGCGGGAAAAGAAAAGTTGGTACAAGTAGAAGCTGAGTTACAAAAGCAGCTATTGCCTAAAGATCCCAATGACGAACGCAATATCTTCTTGGAAGTCCGGGCGGGTACCGGTGGAGATGAATCTTCGTTATTTGCTGGTAACTTGTTTCGCATGTATTCCCGTTATGCTGAGCGACAACGCTGGCAAGTAGAAATTATCTCGCAGAGCCCGTCAGACGTGGGTGGTTTTAAAGAAATTATTGCTAAGATCATTGGCCAGGGTGCATATTCTCGCCTTAAATTTGAGTCGGGCGCTCATCGAGTTCAACGTGTGCCAGTTACGGAAACACAGGGACGTGTGCATACTTCAACTTGTACGGTGGCTGTCATTCCAGAAGCAGATGAAATTAGTGAAGTCAAATTAAACCCAGCTGATTTACGTATTGATACGTTCCGTGCGTCTGGTGCAGGTGGTCAGCATATTAACAAGACGGATTCTGCCGTTCGTATTACTCATTTACCGACAGGGATTGTTGTGGAATGCCAAGATGGTCGTTCACAACACAAAAACAAGGCGCAAGCCATGAGTGTTTTATCAGCGCGAATTTATGATAAACAAATGAGCGCGCACCAGTCAGAGCAAGCCGCAGAACGGAAATCTTTGGTTGGTACCGGTGAGCGTTCGGAGCGCATTCGTACGTATAATTTCCCGCAAGGGCGCGTGACGGATCATCGTATTAATCTGACCCTTTATAAGATGGATCAAATTATGGATGGTGAGTTGGGTGAGATTTGTTCAGCATTGATGTCCGAACATCAAGCAGACCAACTGGCCGCAATGATGGCCGAGTGATGAGCCAGTATGGAATTAGTTTCTATTAAACAGGCATTACTTGCATCCCGCCAGAAAATAGAATCGATAGATGCTCAGATGCTGCTGCAGCATGTTCTAAATGAAAATCAAGTCTTTTTGCACACATACCCGGATTGGTCATTAACATCTCAGCAAACACAGGCTTTTGATCAATTAGTGGCGCGGCGTGTTACGGGTGAACCAGTTGCTTATCTCGTTGGTGAGCGTGACTTTTATGATTTGACTTTTAAAGTGACACCTGCAGTTTTAATACCTCGACCCGAGACTGAGCTGCTGGTTGAGTTGGCGTTAGAAAGAGTCCCAGTTGCGCAATATTGCCGCGTTCTTGATCTCGGGACAGGTAGTGGCGCTATTGCAATAGCCATAGCCAAACATCGTCCATTGGCTACGGTTATTGCTATTGATATTTCTATTGATGCGGTAGCCGTTGCAAGCAGAAATGCCAAAGAGATTGGCGTGACTAATATCACGATCATCAACGGCAATTGGTTTGATGTAATGACGGGTGTTAGATTTGATCTGATTGTTTCTAATCCCCCTTATGTAGCCGAGGATGATCCGCATTTAAAACAGGGTGATTTGCGTTTTGAGCCGCAGCTTGCATTGGCTGCAAAAGCGGATGGTTTAGCATGCTTGCGGGAGATTGCCATTGCTGCACCAGAGCACTTAAATGTGGGTGGTTGGTTGTTAATGGAGCATGGTTATGATCAAGCAGCTGCCTGTAGGCAACTGATGGAAGAAGTGGGGTTTATCCGACCATTCTCATTACCCGATTTAGCTGGCATAATGCGAGTGAGTGGCGGACAATTAGAAAATAATTTTTAGTGTTGGAGATAGTTTGTTTCCACTGTATTCTGAATGAAAAATTTCAGATTTTTTGACTGAAAGAGGAGTTAAACATGAGCGTAAAAGAGATTATTGAAGAACAGGTGACGAAGAATCCTGTTGTGCTTTATATGAAAGGTACTTTATCACAGCCGCAATGTGGCTTTTCTGCTAATGCCGTTAATATTCTCGGCGCTTGCGGTGTGGAAAGTGTTTTGGCTGTGGATGTGTTGGCTGACGAGGAGATTCGCCAAGGAATTAAAGATTATTCAAACTGGCCTACGATTCCTCAGCTGTATGTCAACGGGCAATTCGTTGGTGGTTCAGATATTGTTACCGAAATGTACGAAAATGGTGAGTTGCAAACACTACTTAAGTCATAAGTAAGCTAACTGACTGCGGTGGCAATGATCCAATAACGTGCAAATTTGCCTATCGCCATAAATAACATGGCCCATAACCAATTAACTCGAAGCCAGCCGGCGGCAACACAGAGCAAATCACCAATTAATGGCGTCCATGATAAGAGTAATACAGGTGAGCCGTGGCGGCGTGTCCATTCAAGACCACGTAAATTACCGTTTGATTTTTTAAGCAATGTTTTCTCGTCGGGAATGAAGCGTCCGATGATGTATGAGCTCATGCCACCTAGTGTGTTGCCGATAGTCGCCAGTACTAATGCTGTCCAGTGAAGCTCAGGATAGGCAATGAGAACACCGGCTAAAACTGCTTCAGAGCCGCCAGGTAAGAGTGTGGCAGCAAGAAAACTACTGGCAAATAGTGCTAGTAGACTTGTTTGTTCATCCATGAAGAAAAGATCCAGTAATAAAAATTGCCATAGTTTAACCTGGATGACCTATTAAAATAGGGTCTATTAGTGACACAGGCTTTTTGTAGTACGCGTTGTAAAATTTTTTTTAATTAGTCGCCAGAATTTGACTTACAGGCTTTATTTAGCGATGATACGCGTGATTATTATCCATTCATCTCTGTTACAAAGGGTAAAACCATGAAAACCAACACCAACGAAAATATTTTTAAGCAAAAAGTAGAAGCGATTATTGATGCTAGGAGCTTGTTGCAGCATCCTTTTTATGTTGCATGGACTGAGGGTAAACTAACTAAAGAACAGCTGAAGCACTATGCTGAGCAGTATTTCTACAACGTATTGGCAGAGCCGACTTATTTGAGTGCGGTGCATTTCAATACCCCACATCAGCATACTGAAGCTAATTGTGGTGATGTTAGTGTTCGCCAAGAAGTGCTAAAGAATCTTATTGACGAAGAACATGGCGAGAAAAATCATCCAGCACTGTGGAAATCATTTGCGGTTGCATTGGGTTCAGATGACAAGAGCTTAGCCAATGCGGCCGCATTACCTAATACAGAAAACTTAGTATCAACATTCCGTGATATTTGCCTGAATCAGCCATTTTATGCCGGCCTTGCTGCTTTACATGCATTTGAATCTCAGGTGCCAGAAATTGCAGCAGTAAAGATTGATGGCCTAGCTAAATTCTATGGCATGACAAACCCAGAAGACTATGAGTTCTTTACGGTTCATCAGGAAGCTGATATTCATCACTCTAAAGCTGAGTGGGAGATAATTGAGCGTTTTGCTGACACACCTGAGAAGCAAGCAGAAGTATTAGCTGCAACTGAGCGTGCTTGTGATGCACTTTGGGGATTCCTAGATGGGATTCAAGAGAACTACTGTGCTGATCTGGTCTGCGAGCAGAAAGAAGTGGTAGTTACATTGCATTAAAAGACTCGCTAGCTTTCTAGCAAAAACCGCGCTTTCCATGTTGGAGCGCGGTTTTTTTATGGTTGTCGTTATCTTGTTGATTGCTATAAAGAAGTTTTAGTTGTAAAAAATACCTGCTTTAACTTGCGATTCCCCGTGGTCTCGCCACGGGGAGCATTATAGTTTTTGTTTTTGAAGTCAGCGTAGCGCGTCGTTTTTGGTTTTCTGCGCCGTAATACCCCGCAGTCTTGCTGCGGGGATAAGTGCAGGGCGTGCGGAGCAAATTTATTAGTATGTCATTTGATTCGGCATCTTACGTTTAGTGCCGCATTCACGACTTAGCCACTTTTCTTAAAGCTATCTCAGAGTGATTTTCTTGATAGGATGATGTTCGGTACGTAAATTTTTGGTCTCATACGTGCTGTGGAAAAATATACTTTAATCAGTTCATTCCACCAAATAATTGATATCTTAGTTATTCTCATATAGCTCTCGCTTCTAGAGGCCGGATAAATACAAATGTTTGCTTTGAAAAATAATCGAATTCAACTTGTCAGAGTAAAAAAATTAATGATTGTATGCGGTTCTTTTGTAAAGGTTGTCGTAATTTTTTACACAGTATTCAAAGTGTATATAGTGGCAGTAGCGCAAAAAAACAAATATATGTACGATTTATTTGATTAAAATTAGTTGTTTATTAGATTTCATTAAATTCTTTATTAAACGAAATCTAATTAGAGCTTACTCAGAAAGTAGCATTGCATATATCTCGTAAAAAAATAAATCATTAACTGATTGATTTATTATATCTTTATTAATCTAGATTAGAAAGTTACTAAAAATTAGTTCATATTTAGATAATTTTGTTTGAG
>JAJFJH010000106.1 GCA_021774155.1 Nitrosomonas sp. | reverse complement strand
CCACCCGGTTTGAGATAGGGTTTTATCAGATTCATCGCACCGGATTCCGGCAGCCTGTTTTCCATGGCGATAAAACGCTCACCATAGTTTGCCAATGGATATATTCGAAGCCGCATGCCTGAAACAGTTTGATCAAACGGCCCTGGATAACGTTTGCCCAGAGATTTCCACAGGGCCTTTCCGGGCAGACGCAATCGCGCATGCAAACCGCAAATTTTCCAAACCGCCCGTTCCATCAAACTGCTCGAATGACTGCCAAATGGTGTTAACTCATCGGGTGCGCTATCAGAATATTCGGTGTGGTTTTCGCTGGTTACATTCATTGATGTTCATTTCGGCGTCCGGAAAAAGAAACTATCGGGTCTGTGACATTCTTTATAGTTTTGCCAGTAATCCGCCGGTTGGATATGAATCGGCCGGCATCCCCAGTTTTTGCTGCATGACTTTTACCGCCGCCCGGGTTTTCCTGCCCGGGATACCATCGATTTTACCAACATCAAATCCACGCTTTGCCAGTTTTCGCTGTAATTGTTTAATTTCGCTGTGCTTTAGCGGGGTAATTTTACCACCGCGCTGGACTTTTTTGGCGCCAGCCAGTCTTGTTGCAAAATATGCGGCCGTGGTCGAATAGACCAGGCTCTGGTTCCATTCCAAAAACATATCAAAATTGTGGTAGGCTAAAAATGCCGGACCCTTGTGGCCCATAGGCAGCAGCAGCGATGCCTTCAGGCCATCCGATGGAATGGCGGAACCATCAACAAACCTGACCCCACGGCTTTTCCATTGGGAGCGCGGCAGTTTGATTGCCAGATCCGCATCAGCCCATTTCATCACTCTGGGCACCCGCACTTCCTGTAACCAGGGCTGTCCACGAGCCCAGCCGAAACTTTTGAGCAAATTGGCAGAAGAAGCCAGTGCATCCGCTTTGCTCGTCAACAGGTTGCGTTTTCCATTGCCGTCAAAATCCACGGCAAATTTGTTATATTCTGTCGGCAGGAATTGCGTCTGTCCAAGTTCGCCTGCCCAGGCCCCCACCATTTCAGAAGCTTTCAGGTCCCCGCGATCAATCAATCGCAGTGCATCCATCAATTGCGGCCGGAATTTCTCCGGGCGCCGGCAATCATAAGCCAGAGTGGACAGGGAAAGAAGCGTTGAGTCTTTGCCAATATTGGCGCCAAAATCTGTTTCCAAACCCCAGAATGCCGATATTACCGCACCGGGAACGCCAAACTGCCTTTCAATGCGCGAGAATGTGGATTTCAGTTTTTTGAGATTTTTTCGGCCGCTATCCAAACGGTATTGAGCAACCATGCGGTCGGAAAATTGCAGGAAACTCTGGGAAAAAACCCCCTGACGCCGATCTTTTTTGACAACGGATTTATCATATCCAAATTGTTTTGAGGCAGATGCCAGTGTTCTTGCCGATATTCCGGCACCCCGGGCTTCTTTTTTGAAAGAACGCACCCAATTATCGAAACTCGGCCGGCCTTTGCATTGTTGGGCGAGCACCAGTGCAGGAGAAGCGACAAATATTGCAAAAGCTATCGCAGCGATAACAGGTTTAATACTATTCATAATCATACCTTTTCATATCGTACAAAATACATTTAACGCTACCTGATTCTTGTTCCGATCACCAATCAGGCTTCAGAGTTTCAGGTTGGACACTAAGGTATGAATAGTGAAATGTAACCACCCGCAGACATATTGCTCCAGGTTACACAGGTTCGCTGGATTAACAAACCTGAAGAATACAGCGAATTGATCGGGGGATTAACTGCGCGTATCGACTCTGCGAACACGCCGTCTTTCTGCTATTGGCTGATAGGCCAGTTTGCAGTGATACTCACAATAGGGAGTATCTGTCTTGATCGAATGACCGCAAAAACTGAAATCGGCATCTTGCGGATCTCCCAATGGCCATTTGCAGGTGGATTCCGTCAGATTGACAAGTTTGATCCGCAGTGGTTCGGGTGCAACCAGATCGACAACAGGTTCAAAATTCGGGGTGGAGGCTTTGGCCGAATTTGCAGTCCCACTGGATTTCGTCGCTCTTGGAGTTGACCGGTTTACCCGCGAATACCCGTTTGTGCGGGCCGTGCGTTTTTGCCGGGTGCCGCTTTTTGAAGCCGGCTTATCGCGACCCGATAATCCCAGGCGATGTATTTTGCCAATAACGGCATTACGGGTAACACCACCAAGTTCTGCCGCAACCTGGCTGGCACTTAAGCCTTCACTCCAAAGTTTGGTTAATCGCGTGACGCGTTCTTCCGTCCAGGACATAATAAATTCCGCAGTTTCGGTTTTATGAACGCAATACTTCCCCGCGCCGTCAAACGGGGTTCGACAGGCAAAAAGCATTCTGTTCAGGGATTAATTTTCAAGCCCCCTGTTTGATTCAAGAAGAACCATTCAAGCTTAGTAATAAACTACTGATGTGCGGATTCTTGCACAAGACCAAGGTTGCCAATACGAATCATTTTTTCAATTCATCCACAGTTTGGGGAATCATCTACCGATTCTCTGTGGAAAGCTGAATCAGTTTTGCTTATTGGGCTTGTACTTTGTTCCTGAAAGCGCGGGATTTTCGGTTAAGGATTAAAAAAACCAAGACTAATTGACATTCCCACCCCCAAATGTGGTATAGATACGGGTAATCTGCCGGAATTGGTCTTGCAGGTTACACAGGAATTCAGGCCTTTTGTTATTATGACTTGCAATGCCCGTCCCCTTGGCGGGCATTTGGTGTTTTGGCAGAGGGTTGCAGAGTATGATTGTAATATTCTAGTCACAATTGAATGAATGAGTTTACAGGACTGTCGTAATGGAAAATACCAGCAATCTATTTGGTACCTATGTTTATCCGGAACCGCAATTCGTCCGTGGTGCCGGTGTGCGCCTGTTTGATGCCCAGGGACGTGACTATCTCGATTTCAGTTCAGGCATAGCGGTGAACTCTTTGGGTCATGCGCATCCTCACCTGGTCAATGCGCTTAAGCAACAAGCTGAAAATCTTTGGCATACATCCAATCTATTTGCCGTTTCAGGCCGCGAAGTTCTGGCAGACCGCCTTTGTCAGAACTCTTTTGCCGACAAGGTGTTTTTCACAAATTCCGGTGCGGAAGCGCTGGAATGTGCAATCAAGACAACGCGCCATTATCATTTTGCCAAAGGTGATGCAGAAAAAATCAACATACTCACTTTTGAGGGCGCTTTTCACGGTCGCACATTGGCAACAATAGCGGCTGGCGGGAAACAACAATATCTGGAGGGTTTTGGGCCTAAATCGCAAGGCTTCATTCAATTGCCGTTTGGTGACACCGATGCTGTTGATGCGGCAGTCGATGAATTTACCGCCGGAATACTGATTGAGCCGATAATGGGTGAAGGCGGTATTCGTGAACATTCAACTGAATTTCTTCGCCATCTGCGTCAATTATGCGATGATCACGGTATTGTGCTGATTTATGATGAAGTGCAAACCGGTGTTGCGCGAACGGGCAAATTATTTGCCTATCAGTGGTCCGCAGTTGAACCGGATATCATGGCGCTTGCAAAAGGCCTTGGTGGCGGATTTCCTATGGGAGCCTGCCTGGCCAGAGAAACAATTGCGGCTTCCATGGTTCCTGGTACTCATGGATCGACATTTGGCGGAAACCCGCTGGCAATGGCCGTTGCCAATGCTGTGCTGGATATTGTGCTGGAAGATGGTTTCCTTGATCATGTAAACAAGATTTCCGGTCGGTTTAAGCAATATCTGGCCGAATTCCTGGATAGTTATCCTGATTTGTTTGAAGAGATCAGGGGTGAAGGTTTGCTCCTCGG
>JAJFJH010000105.1 GCA_021774155.1 Nitrosomonas sp. | reverse complement strand
CTATTGGGTGAACCGACAACAATCACCAAATCACATTCTTTGATCATATGCTTGACCGCATCTTGACGGTTTTGTGTGGCATAGCAAATATCATCTTTCTTGGGGCCGGTGATTTTTGGAAAACGTAATTTTAGTGCATCAACAATACGTGCCGCATCATCAACTGACAGGGTTGTCTGGGTCACATAAGCCAAATTATCCGTATTTTTAACGGATATTGTTTCAACATCGGCTTCTGTTTCCACCAAATACATACCCTTATTTTCGCCTTCAATCTGCCCCATTGTACCTTCAACTTCAGGGTGGCCTTGATGGCCAATCATCACAATTTCCTTACCCTCCCGGCGCATTTTTGCGACTTCTACATGGACTTTTGTCACCAATGGACAAGTAGCATCAAATACTTTCAAATTACGCGCATCAGCTTCTCTTCTAACCGCATGAGAAACCCCATGTGCGCTAAAAATCAAAATACTTTCTGCGGGCACTTCATCAAGATTCTCAACAAAGACGGCACCTTTTTGCTCTAAATCCTCAACGACAAATCGATTGTGCACCACTTCGTGGCGTACATAAATCGGCGCGCCATGCATATCAAGTGCTCGCTCCACAATTCCAATTGCACGATCCACGCCAGCGCAGAAACCCCTTGGATTTGAAAGCATTACTTTGATCATTTGTTTTTCTCCACAAAATCAATATTTATCCAGGCTGAAATAACCCAGACTTATTCTTGCTGATATTGCATAATCAAGGCCATACGCTTCTCATAAGCCTCACGTGCAATACGAATATCTTCTAAAAACAATGGCAACTCTTTCACAAGCAATGCTTGTGGGCCATCAACTAGTGCTTTATTCGGCACTGGGTGAAAATCCACCAACACCATATTAGCACCGGCAATAACACCTTGCGCGGTCACATGCATCACATCCAACATACCTTCCGGCGAACAAGTGCGCGCACCGACTGAGTGCGACGGATCAATACATACCGGCATACGTGTTAAACGATGTACCGCTGGCACCTGTGCAAAATCCACAAAATTACGATGTGGGTCGCCCATGTTTGTTTTCATCCCACGCAAACCGAATATGACCCTGCGATTGCCTTCTGAAGCCAAATATTCTGCGGCATTGAGTGACTCGTCCAGTGTAATACCAAAACCACGCTTAAGCAGCACAGGAAATTCTTGTTGGCGTCCGACAATTTTCAATAATTCGAAATTTTGTGTGTTACGTGTACCAATCTGTAACATAACCCCCGTTGGGCTGCCTGTTTGATGCAGTGCTTCATTAATCTCATCGACATGAGATTCATGCGTAATTTCCATTGCAATGACCTTCATCCCATATTTTCCTGCCAAGTCGAAAACATAGGGAAGGCAAGCTTTCCCATGGCCTTGAAAGGAATAAGGACTGGTACGCGGCTTATAGGCACCCATGCGCGTACATACTTGACCATGCTCCTGCAAGACCTTCATCATCATTTCAACATGATCTATTGTATCAACAGCGCAAAGCCCAGCAAATACATTAAGATTATCTTGACCAAAGCGCACACCGTTATAGTCAAAGTGTGTTGATCTGTCGTCATTCTTATGCCGCCCTAATACACGATATTCTTCTGAAATACGCACCACACGATCAACACATGGGAGACGGCTCATGTCTTCCATTGATAAGGCTTTCGTATTGCCAATCAGATAAACTTCAGTCAATGTTTGTTCAACACCAACTTCGTTATGGACACGCGTTGAGATGCCAGAAAGGTTGGCCAAAAAGGCGAGTAACTGTTTATATTCCGAGCTATCGGGCCGTGTATTCGGGGTGAGAACAAGAATCATAAAAGACGCCTAAAAAAACAATAGGATTAACTAGGTAAAATCGGACTTCGATTCTAACTGAAAAAACTATTAGTTACCATGGCTTTAGGGTTTCGGTTAGTGCTCAACATCTGAACATGCTCTTTCAAGTATCTGTTGCTGCACGCAAGACAGCTTGCATCAACACATTTTTATCAACAACACCTAAAAATTGCCGCGACACTTCATCATCAACGACAGGAACACCATTATCAGTCGAAGACTGTAATACTGTGGCCACTTCTAAAAGATTCATCTGTTCTTGCAAAATGATGTTAGGCTTGGATAAGAAACACGTGACTGACTTATCGCATGACGCTTCATCGCTAATTTCGAGCAACACCACGGCATCGACTCGCCCTAACAATCGTCTTTCATTGTCAATGACATAGGCTTCATTGGCACCGTGCTGAACAAGTATCTCACGCGCAGCCTGCACCGTAACATCACCTGTTATCTTAACAGTTGATTTAACAATCAGTGTGTTGATTTTAATTTCACGTAATCGCTGTTGTGTTCTCGATTCATCCGGGTTCACACCACGTAATCGCAATTGATAATAAAAATAGGAATGATTAAAGAATGAACCCGTCACCGTTCTACCCACTACAACGGACACCATGACTGCTGTCATCAACGTGTAGCTGCCGGTTAATTCAAATATCAATACAATAGTCGCGATGGGAGAACCAATAACGCGACTAATGACAGCACCCATACCTGCTACACCGTACACAGCGGGCGATGATGCTAGATCTGTTAATTCACCCACACCAAGACCAATAGCTGTTCCCATCATGGCGCCAATAAAAAGCGCCGGCCCAAATACACCGCCGGAGAATCCTGCTGCAAAACTCACTGATGTTGCTAATAATTTTGCCAACACCAATAGCAGCAAGATACCTATCGTTATTTCTAAGTTCAGTGCATCTTGAATCACTCGCTCGCCCAACCCAAATGTTTCTGGAAAAATAACAATAATTATTCCCAGTAACGCGCCACCGCACACAGCACGGATGACTGGAGGCCCTGGCACATGTTGAGCCATCTGATTGAACTGATGCATCATCGCCATGAAAAAAACCGCCAAACTACCGCAGACGGCTCCCACAATAGCAAAAAGCAAGTATTCCCATGCAAACGCTACAGAAAGATCTGGAAGCACAAAGAGTGGGCCGGCAATCTCGTAATACCCGGCAATAGTCATCGCTACAACAGAAGAAATAACAATGGGCATAACCGACCGAATACTAAACCGCCCAATAACAACTTCATGTGCGAAAATGACGCCCGCCAATGGTGCTGAAAATGATGCGGAGATAGCACCAGCGACACCGCACGCAAGAATCGTCTTACGGCGATCTTCGTCCAAACGGCATCGTTCAGCCAGCCACGCGGCCAGTGTTGCACCCAGATGGACAACAGGCCCATATCGCCCCACGGAAGCGCCACTGCCTATCGAAACGATACTCGCTACTGCATTCGTGAGTCCTTCGCGAGCAGACATTTTGCCATCACCATGGCGTGCCGCTTGAATCACATCCGCAGGCCCATAGTTGCCGCGCCCAGGCACAATATATGTCACTATTAAACTAACAGTAACAGCCCCAACAACCGGTATCATGAATAGATAAATGATAGACATCTCTGCAAGATGGCTATAGAAACCAGCGCCTGATTCACCCACAAATAGTTCATGCAACAAACTAATCGCCATCAAAAAACCGAGCGAGGCATAAGCAGTTACACCACCCACGACCACCGAAAGTAGTGCTAATGAAAACGTATTAAACCAAGTATAAGTCGTTCGCAACGATCTTCCACCTATTGTATTTCCAATCTATGCGACAATCTGCCATATGGTCAAAACACATAATTTAGGTTAATGTCCTACTAATAATAAAAAGAAATTAGGGCAAGCATATGTTTAGTGACATCAGTCAATCACCGCTGAAAAATAATTTACGGCGATTATTTCTGTTAAGAAATATTTCCATCGCAATGCAGTGCCTAACTATTGGTTTAGTCTATTGGACAATTGATATTGCACTACCTTGGACAGCATTAATCATCGTAGTTGTCCTACTCACCGCCCTGAATTTCGCTACTTGTCTACGCTTATATCGTAACTGGCCCATTTCTAATCTTGAGTTCTTTCTCCAATTACTCATTGACGTTTTTGCACTCAGCGCGCTGCTATATTTTAGTGGCGGGTCAACCAACCCATTTATTTCACTGTTTTTGTTACCGCTAACAATTGCTGCGACTGTCTTACCATGGCGATACACTTGGGTAATGGCAACCATTACCATCAGTTGTTATACCCTACTTTTATTCGACTATATACCTTTACCTCATGATCATAGCAAACATCTCGTAGAATTCAATTTACATGTATCGGGCATGTGGCTGACGTTCGTTTTAAGCACAGTCATCATTGCCTGGTTTGTTGTGAAAATGAGCATATCAACACGTGACCGCGACAAAGATCTAGCACTGGCACGCGAGCAAGCCTTACGCAATGAGCAAATTGTCGCCTTAGGTACACAGGCTGCCAGCGCAGCACACGAACTAGGTACACCGCTGTCGACCATGGCCATTGTGTCTAAAGAATTACAACAGGAATATACCCATGACGAAGAGTTTCAAAACAACATTCGTATTTTGCGCGACCAAGTCACGCATTGCAAACAAACATTAACGCAATTATTAGCCAAAGCTGGGCAAGATAGAACCGAAGAAGGCAATGGTCAACCAGTTGATTATTTTCTACAACAGCTTTTAGATAAATGGCAATTGATTCGCCCTTCAATCAAATACACATACCACTGTAGCGGCAAAAAACCAATACCACAAATAATGAACACCCAACTATTAAACCAATCACTTTTAAATTTATTAAATAATGCAGCCGATGCTTCTTCCACGCGCGTTGATATTAAAAGCAATTGGGTTAACGAAGTCTTGCACCTAGAAATTATAAATGATGGTGCAGGTCTTACCGCTGAGGCTACTCAACGTGCAGGTGAAGCTTTCTTTACCAGCAAAATACCAGGGCAGGGCTTTGGCATCGGTTTATTTCTAGCCAACGCCAACATTGAACGATTTGGTGGCAGCGTTCATTTATTCAATCACCCGGATGGTGGTGCCTGCACGCAGGTAAAACTTCCTCTAATACAATCATGACTATGACAAAACCAGCATCACCCTCAATTGAAACCAGCGACGACCCCAGTTTATTAATTGTCGATGACGATACCGTTTTTTGCGAAGTGCTCGCAAAAGCCATGACGAAACGTGGATTTAGCGTCCATTGCGCGCACACCGTAGAGCAAGCCGAGATGTACGCTGAAACCTCCACACCTGAATATGCCATTGTTGATTTAAAGCTATCCAGTAATTCTGGCTTAACCTTTGTTGAGAAATTGAGAACACTGGACCCGGGAACGCGCATTGTTATGTTGACCGGTTATGCTAGTGTTGCCACGGCTGTTGAAGCCATCAAACTAGGCGCAACACATTACCTCGCGAAACCCGTCGATGCAGATGAAATCATGGCTGCATTTGAACGCACCAGCGGTAACACAGACACGCCTATCAGTACAAGTCCGCTATCTGTCGGACGACTGGAATGGGAATATATCCACCGAATATTAAATGAGAACGATAACAATATTTCTGTGACCGCGAGGATACTGAATATGCACCGCCGCACGCTACAGCGTAAGCTGGCAAAAAAACCTTATTAAAAATTACAGAAACTTAGCTACGATACGAATGTCTTGACCGACCATACGCAAATCTTGAATATCGAGCTTGGATTTCTGCTCAAGACAGGTTAATTCAAGAAAATTTAAAATACCTTGCGCTTTATCACCCAACAATTGTGGCGCAATAAACATGATCAACTCATCGGCCAACCCGGCTTTAACAAGCGCTCCGTTCAGTTTGCTTCCTGCTTCAACCAACAATTCATTAATTTCAAGGTCAGCTAGATTTCGCATCATTTCAACCAAATCTACATCACCATTTGCATCTGAAATTTCAATAACGGTTGCACCCAAATCTTTCAACGCAGCGAATTTTTCATGGCTACTAACTGCTGAAAAAATAATGGTTGAATTACCCTGCAGTAATTTAGCATCCAGCGGTATTTCTAAGCGACTATCCACGACAACGCACAATGGTTGCCGAGAAGTTTTAATGTGGCGCACAGTGAGCTGAGGATCATCGGCCTTTACCGTACCAATGCCAGTCAATATCGCACAAGAACGCGCACGCCAACAATGCCCATCTTGTCGTGCAGCCTCACCGGTAATCCATTGGCTCACGCCGTTATTTAGTGCGGTTTTCCCATCCAAACTGGTTGCAACTTTTAGTCGAACCCACGGACGCTTATGTCGCATTCGATGGACAAAACCAATATTAAGCGCAGTTGCCTGGGCCTCCATCAAACCAACCTGCACCTCAATACCTGCTTGTCTCAATAATGCACAACCCTTACCAGACACTAACGGGTTAGGATCTTCCATCGCCACAATAACTTTGCCAACTCCTGCATGAACCAAAGCTTCAGCACACGGCGGTGTACGACCATGATGGCTGCACGGTTCTAATGTCACATAAACCGTTGCATTTTTTGCTGCCGTACTTGCTTGTTTGAGTGCGTTGACCTCCGCATGAGCTTGACCTGCACGTTCATGCCAACCTCGGCCCACAATTTGATTATCACGCACAACGACGCAACCAACCCGAGGATTCGGCGTTGCGCTAAAAAGCCCTTTCTCAGCAAGTTGCAAAGCCTGAGACATGCAAGCGTGATCCGCTGAAGAGAACATAGGATTGAGATTTTTAGTTATTTCTTCGCAGCCTTCTTTGAACGCGGTTTTTGTACCTCCTTAATCGCATCACGAAAATCATCAACATCTTGAAAGCTTTTATAAACGGATGCGAATCGAATATATGCTACCTCATCCAATTTATAGAGCTCCTCCATCACACTCTCACCAACATTAAGTGATGAAACTTCACGCTCACCCAAACTTAGATATTTATGCACAACACGATCAATAGCAGCATCAACCAACTCGGTTGGAACAGGGCGTTTATGCAATGCACGTACAAAACCCGTCAATAATTTATTTCGATCAAACTCAGCGCGATTACCATCATGTTTGACCACTTGTGGCAAACGTAACTCAACCGTTTCGTAAGTCGTAAAGCGTTTATCACATGTCAGGCAACGTCGCCGTCGACGAATTTTATCACCCTCCTCGCTGACGCGAGAATCAATAACACCCGTTTCATCCGCATTACAAAATGGACACTTCATAGCGCTTATTTTTAGTTATTACTCGTCGACTCAACAATGGCAAGAATCAACCCCCATAAACGGGAAATTTAGCACATAAGCTTTTTGCTTCTTTTGCAACTCGTGACAATACAGCTTCGTCTTCTGGCGCCTCCAACACATCTGCGATCAAATTTGCCAGCTGTTCAGCTTCAATCTCTTTAAATCCACGTGTTGTCATTGCCGGTGTGCCAATACGTATGCCACTCGTCACAAAAGGTTTCTGCGGATCATTAGGAATGGCATTCTTGTTAACCGTAATATGTGCAAGTTCTAACGCTTCCTCTGCTTTTTTACCCGTAAGATTCTTTGCTTGAAGATCAACTAAAAACATGTGGCAATCTGTCTGCCCAGACACAATACGCAAACCGCGATTCTTTAGCACCTTAGCCATTACGCGCGCGTTCTCAATAACCTGTTCTTGATAATTCTTGAATTCTTTAGTGGACGCTTCTTTAAAAGCCACTGCTTTAGCCGCAATAACATGCATCAACGGCCCACCCTGTGTTTGCGGGAAAATTGCAGAATTTAGCGCTTTCTCGAACTCAGGCTTGGCCATAATGATGCCGCCACGTGGGCCACGCAACGTTTTATGGGTTGTACTCGTCACAAAATCAGCAATACCAACTGGGTTTGGGTAGTAACCCGCCGCGACCAATCCTGCATAATGCGCCATATCAACAAACAAATAAGCGCCCACTTCATCTGCAATCTTGCGGAAGCGTTTCCAATCAATGATTCGCGCATACGAAGAAGCGCCGGCAACAATCATTTTAGGTTTGTGCTCGTGAGCCAATTGAGCGACCTGATCGTAGTCCAATTCTTCATTATCATCGCGAAGGCCGTATGAAACAGAATTAAAAATCTTTCCGCTAAAACTAACCGATGAACCATGCGTTAAATGACCACCATGAGCCAACGACATACCAAGCAATGTATCACCCGGTTTTAAAGCAGACAAATAAACAGCTGCGTTGGCTTGCGAGCCAGAATGTGGTTGGACATTGGCATACTCCGCACCAAACAAGGCTTTCAGTCGATCAATCGCAAGCTGCTCAACAATATCAACATGCTTACAACCACCGTAATAGCGTTTTCTTGGATAACCTTCTGCATATTTGTTAGTTAAAACAGAACCCTGCGCTTCCATAACGGCAGGGCTTACATAATTCTCGGAGGCAATAAGTTCAATGTGATCTTCTTGGCGCTGTACTTCGCCTTTGATTGCTTGCCATAAATCTGGATCGGTACTTTCTATAGTTTGCTTCTGGGAAAACATGGTGATATCAGTCCTTTGAAATGATGAGAAACTGAGAAAAAGCGTATCTTACCATTACCAGCAGAAACAGAGATACAGTCTTTAGCCTTAGAATATTGGTATTGAGTATAAGTAGTGTGTTGATATCTAATGTATTGAAGCACACAAATCTTGCCGCTAACGCAGTTTCAAGTAATCTTCATCAGTAATTCTAGACCAATCTTTAGACCGCTCAAGGAAAATTTTCTGACTTTCAATAACTTTTTTTGCCATTGGCGATCTTTCTGTCACTTCATTGAGCAATTCATCGTTGGCTTTTTTGAACGCATCTAATACGTCATCGGGAAATGTACGAATATTGATTTCACTTTCTTTTTTCATCTCCTCCCATGCTACGACGTTGCGATAAAAGGCTTCTGACAAAATATCGAGCGAGACTTCTTTTGCTGAGATGGCGATCATTGCTTGCAAATCTTCTGGTAGTGCTTCATATTTTTCTTTGTTAATAAAAACATGCAACTCCGCACCCGGCTCGTGCCAGCCTGTGTAGTAATATGACGCAAGCTTGTGAAATCCCATCTTCACGTCATTAGCAGGTCCCGCCCATTCAACGGCATCAATTGTGCCACGTTCTAACGCTGTATAAAGTTCTCCTGGGGGAATGCTCATGGGTTTCATACCAATTTTTCCAACAACTTCACCGGCATGACCGGGAATACGCATTTTTAAACCCTTTAGATCCTCAAGTGATTTAATCTCCTTCCTAAACCACCCACCCATCTGTAGGTGCGTATTTCCGGCAGGGAAAGCAACGATATTATGCTTCGCATAAACCTCGTTTAATAGCTCCAGGCCACCACCATAATACTAAGCATTCATCTCGGTAGGCGTCATGCCAAATGGCACAGTTGTGAAGAAGGTCGTTGCGGGATCTTTACCTTTGTAATAATAAGAAGCGGTATGCCCCATTTCATAGGCACCAGACCGAACCATATCAAACACACCAAGTGGCGCCCTATGCCGACCTGGCGCATCAACAATGATGCGCATCCGGCCACCAGACATCACTTCTACATTACGAGCAAAACGCGCAGCTGCGTTATGCAACATCGGCGTCCCTTCCGGCCAAGACATCGCGAGTCGCCATTGATAAATGGCCTCAGCAGAAGCTGTATTCAGTGTTAATAGAGAAACAACGATTGCTACAGCAACGTAACTCAGGAAATGCCTCATTTATACCTTACATACCTGGGATACAATAACCATCAGCCTCGGACAATAATAGCTTAAGGAACGGCTACTGCTACTGCCTCTTCTTCAAATTTAAGCTTTATTTTACCTTTTTTATCTATATCAACCGTTACTTTCCCGCCATGAGCAAGTCGCCCAAATAACAACTCATCAGCAAGTGCACTACGAATCGTGTCTTGTATAAGGCGTGTCATCGGTCGTGCGCCCATCAGCGGATCAAAACCATTCTTAGCAAGATAATTCCGTAATTTATCTGTGAATGTTGCCTCTACTTTCTTCTCTTGTAGTTGCGCCTCAAGTTGCATGAGGAATTTATCTGTCACTTGTAAGATAACGTCTTTATTCAACGGCGCAAATGATATTGTTGCATCCAGTCTATTGCGAAACTCTGGTGTAAACATTCGTTTTATATCAGCCATTTCATCACCTGCATGAACTGACTTAGTAAAACCGATTGATGTTTTAGTCAATGACTCAGCACCTGCATTTGTCGTCATAATGATAATCACATTACGAAAATCTGCTTTACGACCGTTGTTGTCGGTGAGTGTTCCGTAATCCATAATTTGCAACAAAATATTAAAAATATCCGTGTGCGCTTTTTCAATTTCATCAAGTAACAGCACTGAATAAGGGTTCTTGATAATCATTTCAGTCAGCAATCCGCCTTGATCAAATCCAACATAACCTGGAGGTGCACCAATCAAACGAGATATCGCATGACGCTCCATGTATTCAGACATATCAAAACGATGCAAATGAACATCTAATGCAAAAGCTAATTGTCGAGCCACCTCAGTTTTACCGACCCCTGTCGGGCCTGAGAAAAGAAATGAACCAACAGGCTTTCGTGAGTCACCCAAACCACTTCTGGCCATTTTGATAGCAGCCGTCAATGCATTAATCGCCGGATTTTGACCGAACACAATCGCTTTCAAATCACGGTCGAGCATCTTCAGTTTATTGCGGTCATTACTTGATATATTCTGCGGCGGAATTCGTGCAATTTTGGCAACGATATTCTCAATTTCATGTTTGCCAATAATCTTCCGCTGCTTAGATTTTGGCAATATGCGCTGCGCAGCACCTGCTTCATCAATCACATCAATCGCTTTATCAGGCAAAAACCTATCATTGATATAACGAACAGACAATTCAGCCGCGGTTGTCAATGCAACGGCTGTATATTTAACCTTATGATGCAACTCATAACGCGATTTAAGGCCACGTAGAATTGCAATGGTTTCATCCACGCTGGGCTCAGGTACATCAATCTTCTGAAAACGCCGAGATAACGCATGGTCTTTCTCAAAAATCCCGCGAAATTCAGTATATGTTGTGGCACCAATACATTTAAGCTGCCCCGTGCCTAATACAGGCTTCAGAAGATTAGAAGCATCTAAGGTGCCGCCCGATGCAGCACCTGCACCAATCAACGTATGAATTTCATCAATGAATAAAATCGTGTCATTATTTTCAATCAGTTGTTTTAATACTGCTTTCAAACGTTGCTCAAAATCACCTCGATACTTTGTACCTGCTAGTAATGCACCCATATCTAGAGCATAAACTTGGTAATTCGATAGAACATCTGGCACTTCGCCCTCAACAATACGTTTTGCGAGCCCCTCTGCAATGGCTGTTTTCCCCACACCCGCTTCACCAACCAACAAGGGATTATTCTTACGACGACGACATAATGTTTGAATCACACGCTCTAACTCTTTATCGCGACCAACCAACGGATCGATTTTGTTTGATAGCGCTTGAGCATTTAGGTTGACTGTATAGCTCTCCAGTGCACCGCCCGTACTCTGCTCTTGCTCACTATCATCATTACTGC
>JAJFJH010000104.1 GCA_021774155.1 Nitrosomonas sp. | reverse complement strand
CTGGGTGCCAGACCAGATTGAATCGCGTGCTGTACGAGAATACCTAGAAGCATTGGATGAACATCCAGAATTACGTCGCCGTCAAAAAAGTGTGTCACTAACCGATCCGATGGCGCAGTGGACAGCAGCTAAGGGTCCAGCCACTTTCTCCTATTCCACTAACTATGTAATTGATATTGAGAACAATATCATCCTTGATGTTGAGGCGTCCCCCAGTGCTCGTTCATTAGAGGTCAAAACCACACAAACCATGATTGAGCGCATTGAAAAAACCCATGGACTAAAGCCTCGACGCTTAATGGGTGATACCGCTTATGGTGCGGCAGAAAACCTTAACTACTTGGTCAACGAGAAAGGTATTGAGCCGCACATACCTGTCTGGGATAAAACAATTCGCAGCGATGGCACGTTGTCTGCCAGTGACTTCCAGTGGAATGAAGATGCTGATGAATACCATTGTCCGACAGGTAAAACATTACGGCGTCACCACCGTAACTTCAAAGTCCCGAGAAAAGGCATTACCAAAGCTGACACCATTATCTATCGTTCCAGTAAAGCCGATTGCGATATTTGCAGACTAAAACAACAATGTTGTCCCAACACGCCTAACCGAAAGATCGCACGGAGTATCTATGAAAATGCACGTGACGTGGCGCGAGCGATTAACCAATCACCAGCGTACGAACATTCCTTCCATGAACGCAAGAAAGTAGAAATGGTTTTTGCTCATATGAAACGAAATCTGAAAATGGAACGGTTACGTTTGAGGGGGCTTAAAAGTGCCAATGACGAGTTTATTTTGACAGCTATTGCTCAAAATTTAAGGCGGCTTGCTAGGATATTTAGCTCGCCACCAGCTTTGACGGGATAAATATGCCTGTTCACCATGGATAACTCGAATATTAGACTTAAACTGCCCCATTTGTTGATCTGTCGATAGATAAAAAAATGAAAATCTAATTAATTGACGAAATGAGATGGGTTTGGCTGTGAATTTGGAGAGTGTAAAGCTTTCTGAATTGCGAGTTTTTCAACAGTATCGGCCGATACCGGCATTACGGTTTGATAGTGCTTTAACCCCAATAATTTCAGATAACATGTAAATCCATACGCATTATCGGCACACTCTTTTGCTTTCTTTCCAGGCAATCAAATCAGATATTTTGTATCTGACTTTGCTGCCTATTTTGTAGAAGGGGATGATTTCATTCTTTGTGCAGCGCCATGAGGCAAGTGTATTTACTTTTACTCCGATAATATGCGCGGCCATCACTGGATCAACCTCTTCTTTGTTTTCGCTGGATTTGATTATTCTGCTTAGGGTAAAATTTAATTCATTCATCTCTCTACCTCCAATACTTTTCTAATTTTCTTGAATTTTTGTCTTCTCAATTACCGGCAAATTGATAGCTTCGTTGCTAGCTCAAAATTACAAAAATTAATACAACCGAAATCAAAACGAGAGCGGCAGCCAATAAATTAATAATAGCCGCCTGCCTTGAAATTCTGGCGAGATCATGAGTTTCTTGACCAATCCCGATTTTTATCTTTTCATTGATCAATTGAATGCATTGTTCTGCGAATTGATCTCTGGTTAATTGGGTGTTATTCATAGATGCATTGATCATGGCATTTGATTTCTTCGTTGAATATTCACGCCACTGATTAAAGCTTTCTTCCAACACCGCTTGATAATTGCTGAGTAGCTCAGCATGGGCCTTTTCATTTTGTACCAGCAACACTTCATTCAAGGTATGCATCATGAGTACAGGATCATCCTGAGATAGAACGATGCCGTGTTCTGTTGCTATCCTTTTAATCAACGCATCCAGTTTATCGTTACTCATGCTAAAACCGCAGCCACGTTTTCAATGTTGGTGAAGAGTTGCTTGCGGATAATCATCAGCCTTTGGCGTACCATCACAGGCAAAGCACTATTCTCCAGCGCTTCATCGAAAGTAGATTTCGATTGCAAGGTTTCACTCAAATCTTTACCAAAAGTCTCTGCCTTGTAATTTGGAATGCGAATAATGGCCGATACGCGCCTTTTGTTATCCAAATAAGCTTTCATCTCCTCAAACTGTTTGCTATTCATGGTGACCTCTCCCCAATAGGGATTCAACCAAACAACAAACAACGCCTCCCTGGGAAACTGTTTAATGAGCTGCACAAACCCGTTGAGTGTGTCCAGAAGCGCCTGGCTACCGGTAATGACGGTATGAATAACCAGCTCATGCCCCATATTCAAAAGTAAGGCTGGTATTTGGTTGCTGATTAGATAATGTGACATTGGCACAAAGGTGCTGGCACCATTATCAATAATGACATCGCTCTCGGCTTTGGCGATAAGTTCGATTAGATCATCAAACTTCCTCGGATCAATCTCATCATTGTTCATGACATTAATCTGGTGAACATTGAGCCGCTTAAACCCATAGAATGTGGCGTTAACGGGATCTGTGTCGATGCATAAAGGGTTTCTGCCTTTGGCGACCTTATATTGCGCTAATGTGGATGATATAAACGATTTTCCTACGCCACCTTTACCTTGCAGAATCATGTGAATTTTGGCCATTAGATTAACTCCTCTTTTTCAGTTGCAGAATTAAAACAAAATCCTTCTTGATCATTTGGCGTTGGTTTACTTTGGGCGGCGTGTTGATCATTCTTTTTATCTTCAAAAATATGTCGGTTGACCAGTGTCCTGAACCATTGATAGGAGCACTTAATCTTTCCCTCGATATGTAACGTGTTCCAGATTTGCCGAACCGTCCAGCCGTCCTTTAATGCTTTCTCGATCTCAGGTTTCAGCGCGATGAACACAGGCAAGAATTGTTTGCCCGTGCTTTTGCTCTTATCCGTATGAAGCGCAATACGTTCTGATAAAGATTTAGTCATCACATTTCTTCAGAAAATAATTTATTTTGGCGTCAAAACATTTTTTAGTTTCTTTTTCTTGCTCTCGCGTTTCTTATCGTTTCTTTTAATTGCTTATCCTTTCTTTTTGTTATCAAGTGACTGTTATTTCGTTGAATGAAGCTTCTTTAAAGTATTTTTATACTATTTGAAACTATCATATAACGAAAATAAACGATTTGCAAATATCGTTTATAGTGATAATATATTAATCAAAACTCACTTTACCGGGCAAGATATGTGGAGATGGCCATCTTCACCTCAACTTATTCGCACGGTGTGTGCTTAACGATGATCTTGCTCTACGAGGAATGCAGAAACGATGATTAAAAAACGCCATAAAACTGCTGCAAGAGAAACAAGACAAAAGAAACTGCGAATTCCCGTACTGCCAACTGAGGAAGCAACAATAAAAAGCAAAGCGCACGACGCAGGATTACCCGTCGCCAAGTATCTGCGTAATTTGGGACTGGGTTATCAGGTATCCAGCAGCATAGACAATAGACAAGTAGATAGCCTGTTAAAAGTAAACAGTGATCTTGGCAGGCTGGGTGGATTAATAAAGCTATGGCTAACAAGTGATAGCCGCACTAAATTTATAGGCAAGGCACACTTGCTGCAGACACTTGACAACATCAGGGACACGCAAAACAAAATGCTAGATGTCATTCTTAAATTAAGAAAGTAACTATCAAACATATTTTTTGACTTAAGCAGCTTAAATACGATGATCGCAAAAATCATACCTATCAAGTCCGTACGCAAAAGCAGCTTCTCTGCTTTGGTGCGCTATTTGACTGACGATCAGAGCAAGACTGAGCGCATCAGCCAAATACAGGTTGCGAATTGCTATACAGAAGAGATAACCGCCGCTCTTCTTGAAATACAAAACACGCAACAAATGAACACCAGA
>JAJFJH010000103.1 GCA_021774155.1 Nitrosomonas sp. | reverse complement strand
ACATCTGGCAACGTTTCAATATCGTTTCAATCGACGCTATAGACTGAAAGAAATGTTGCCACGATTAGCGTGGGTGGCTCTTCGTACTCCGCCTATGCCGCGACGTCTCTTAATATCGGCTGTATATTAGGGGTAATCAGGAAATGTTTTAATATTCACACGAGGCCTTCTTGGATTTGGTTAAGCTAGTGAAGCCAAGTAAGGGAATATGCAAAGTAGTATTGCCTGAATGATAAAGGCTGAGGGTAGCTAATATGGAAAATTATGAAGCTTTATTGACAACATTGGCGCTAACGATGGGCGTGTCGTGGGCAAGTGGAATTAATTTATATGCCGCGTTGTTGGTGCTGGGTGTCGGTGGTACTACTGGAAATATTGACTTGCCAGCTGAATTATTGTTTTTACAAGACCCAATGGTCATAGTTGCTGCTGGTTTAATGTATTTTATTGAGTTTTTTGTAGATAAAACACCGGGTGTCGATACGGGTTGGGATGCAATTCATACTTTTATTCGCATTCCTGCAGGTGCAATGTTGGCGGCGAGTGCTGTTGGAGATGTTACTCCTGCATTAGAAATTGCCGCAGGAATACTTGGAGGTGGTGTAGCGGCGACAAGTCATATAACAAAAGCTGGAACTCGCTTGTTAATAAATACGTCACCTGAACCAGTTACCAATTGGGCGGCATCCATAACAGAAGATGTGCTTGTTATTGCGGGTTTGTGGGCTGCATTGAATTATCCGATTTTATTTTTATTTTTATTTGTTATTTTTATGTGCTTGTCAGTTTGGTTGTTACCCAAAATATGGTGTTTACTTAAAAAAGCAGTATCAAGAATAGGACGGTATTTAGGAATTATTAAAAATGATGAGAAATCAACGCTTGCAATGAATAAGTATAATGACTTGGACGCCTTAGATATGTTGAATAAACTGAGGGATGACGGTGTATTAACCGAAGAGGAATTCATAGAGAAAAAACGCAAAATTACAAATTGAATCACTCCGAGTTTACAGGAAGCTCTATTACTTGAGAGGATAGGGTCATAAAAAAACAAATCAGATATTCACCAGAAGTACGGGAACGGGCTATCCGGTTGGGTGCATGAACACCAGGGTGAATAGGAGTCGCAGTGGGGCGGCGATGGTATCTATGGCGCCGAAGATAGGCTGCACAGCTGAGACGCTGCGTATCTGAGTTCGTCAATCAGAAACAGATTGGCAGTGATAGGGGTAGCGAATATCTGTCGATTCGCTATTCGGAGCGTTTGGCTGAAGCAAATATTGATGCTTCTGTTGGCAGTATTGGTGATTCTTATGACAATGCGCTGGTCGAAACGATTAACGGATTATACAAAACAGAAGTCATACGACATCGCGGCCCTTGGCGCAATATAGAGGAAGTGGGGTTTGCTACCCTGGAGTGGGTTGATTAGTTCAACAACCGCCGGTTCCTGGAGCCGATTGGAAGAGTCAGCTGATGCAGCTTGACTCAAACTAAATAGTCGATCCTGAATATTACCCAACAAACTGATAATAATGAGAAATGTGAGAATTTTGCATGATAATTTCGACCATAAATGGTAAAATGGCACTATATTTTCTGGTCGAAATGGTTAACAAAAATGCTCACACCAAGCAGCTCCTCTCATCAAGAAAATATGACCGAGAGCCTAAGTTTCTTTTTTCTGGTAGTGGAATCGCCATGTTATGTGTTTTGTTCATGTGTATACGCTCAGTAGAGAGTAAATAAAAATTAGACAAGCGCCACGCTAAAGAAGCGGGTTTTGTTGATCTACTTATTTAACCTGAATTCGGGTTAAGAAACGAAAGCAGGTTCTTGTAAAGAAGAGAAAATATAAGCTCCATACTTAATTCACCCTCAAGAACCCGCTCACCATGAATTTAACACGATTATTTTGCGATATAGACGATTTTTGTCAGCATTTTATGCCTGAATGGCGCAAACAGCTTGTTTCAAGTGAAGAAACCAAACGAAACCGTACTCATCGTATGAGTTATAGTGAGATCATCACTATTTGGATTTTCTACCGCCAGTCAGGTTACCGAACATTTAAATGATTTTATCAAAAACATATTCAAGTGCAGTGCCGCAATAAATTTCCTAACTTATTAAGTTATAATAGATTTATTGAAATAGTCCCGGAAATATTAGTACCCATTACTGTCTTTATGCGAAGCCGTCAAGGTACAACTCAAGGGATCGCGTTTGTTGACTCAACACCTTTGAGAGTTTGCAAGAATCTTCGCATTCCTCACCACAAGACTTTCAAAGATGTAGCGGGACGAGGCAAGTCGTCAACCGGTTGGTTTTATGGGTTTAAGCTCCACCTGATTGTTAATGAGATTGTTAATGATCAAGGAGAAATCCTTTCGTTTTGCATAACACTGGGTAATATAGATGATAGAAAGCCCGTACCTCAATTAGCTAAATCTTTAACGGGAAAATTATTTGGTGACAGGGGGTATATTTCTAAGAAATTAACGCAATTATTATTTGGTCACAAGGTGAAGCTAATAACAACATTGAAGAAAGACATGAAAAAACAATTAATTGATTCATTTGATAAACTATTATTACGTAAGCGTAGCATTATTGAAACCATCAATGACCAACTAAAAAATATTTGCGATCTTGGGCATTCGAGGCATCGTTCCTTGAACAATTACATGACGAGTATTATTGCAAGTTTAGTGGCTTATTCTTGCCAAGAGAAAACCCCTACTCTAGATTTACGTAACGCAAATTCACTGCCTGCAAATACAATAGCTTAAACCGAACTCAGGTTATTGATGTTTCTGTTGTAGATGATGGCGTCATTGTCGGTAAGAGCGGCGAGGTGACAACCAATCGCCTAGAGAACCAGGAAATTTTCGTTCTCTCGTTGCATTTGTTGCAAGCGTGTCTGGTCTACGTCAATACCCTGATGATTCAGCGCGTGTTGGCCGTCACCCTAGTTTAGCCGGATGCAACCAGAAGATCTCCGTGGTCTGACGTCGCTGATTTATGCCCATGTTAACTCCTATAGATGAGCTTCAGGCAGCATGATATCGTTCTGCTAAGATTGTGACTATGAAGCTGTGATGGATGGCACATTGTGATCGTGCAGCTCTTCTTTATCAGAGTGATTAAAGTGACTATCTGCGCATATACACTTGCAGCTGAATTGGCTCCGTATGATAGCTATGATGTAACCGAGCTGAAAAGATTGACCGAAATTATTATTTCCAATATACTAGAAACATGGAAATGAGTGTTGCTGTTAAAGCGCTTGCTGCACTGGCTCGAGGAACTCGTTTAACGATATTCCGGGTGTTGGTTCAAACTGGAAAATTAGGACTTTCGGCGGGTCAACTTGCAAAGGAACTGAGCATTCCAAATGCAACGCTATCTTTTCATTTGAAAGAATTGACCCATGCAGAATTGATTATAGCCCGGCAGGAAAGCCGCTTTATCTATTACTCGGCGAATTTTGCAACGATGAATGTACTATTGGGTTATCTCACCGAGAATTGTTGTGCCGGTATTCCATGCAGCTCTGTTGAAGCTTGCTGTAATGAAAAGAATAGCTAAAACATTTTTTTACTGTTCATTTAACCAAGGAGACAACATTATGAGACGCTTTCATGTGCATATCGCCGCCGATAATTTACAGGATAATATCCATTTTCATTCTACATTATTTGGGGCCGAGCCCACTATCAGCAAATCTGACTACGCCAAATGGATGCTAAATGATCCGTTTACTAATTTCGCGATATCTGCAAGAGGCGCAAAACCAGGTTTGGATCATGTGGGAATTCAAGTTGATTCCAATGAAGCATTAAATGAAATAAATCAACAACTCACTCACGCAGATTTGCCTGCTACTGAGCAAAAAAGTGCACAGTGCTGTTATGCTACATCGAATAAATACTGGACGGTTGATCCGCAGGGTATCGCCTGGGAAGCGTTTCATTCGCTGACGACAATTCCGACATTTGGTCAGGATACGTCAATTCCAATCAAAACTGAATTCTGCTGCGGGGCTGAATCATGAATGTATTGTTTCTTTGCACCGGAAACTCCTGCCGTTCTATTCTTGCGGAAGCCGTTTTCAACCATCTTGCACCTAAAGGGTAGCAAGTAATGAGTGTAGGCAGTCAACCGACCGGCCATGTTCATCCTCGTTCGCTTGCTTTGCTTGAGCGTGAAGGTATTTCAACTGAGGGACTTTTTAGTAAATCATGGGACAATTTATCTGCTGTACCAGACATAGTGATCACTGTTTGTGGCAACGCGGCTGATGAAACTTGCCCAACTTACCTTGGTCCTGCGCTGCGTTCGCATTGGGGTGTCGATGATCCAGCCAAAGCCACTGGAACAGAGGGAGAGATCAACGCGGCATTTACACAAGCTTATCGCACCTTACGCGAAGGTATTGAAGTTTTTTTAGCGCTGCCATTAGATGGTTTGCACCAAAATCCTTCCGCTCTCAAGACAAAATTGGACTACATCGGAATCCTGAAATTTAAACGGCCAAACGCAAAGCGATAGCCGCAAGATAATAATAGGTGCATATTGACATGCTGATTGCCTTACTCGTTTTTATCGTTACGCTCGTGCTAGTCATTTGGCAGCCGCGTGGCCTCGGTATCGGCTGGAGCGCCATGTTTGGCGCTATTGTCGCGCTGCTTCTCGGTGTGATAAATCTCAGCGACATACCGATTGTTTGGAATATTGTTTGGAACGCAACTGCGGCATTCATCGCCATCATTATTATTAGTTTGATACTTGACGAATCTGGATTCTTTGAATGGGCTGCGCTGCATGTGGGCCGCTGGGGTGGCGGGAACGGGCGCTTACTGTTCGCACTCATTGTGTTACTGGGCGCAGCTGTTTCAGCACTATTTGCCAATGATGGAACGGCCTTGATCTTGACTCCGATTGTGATGGCGATGCTACTGGCACTCGGATTTAGTCCAGCGGCGACACTGGCATTTGTCATGGCGGCTGGTTTTATTGCCGACACGGCTAGTTTGCCGCTGGTGGTATCCAATTTAGTCAATATTGTTTCGGCTGATTTTTTTAAGATTGGGTTCAACGAATATGCAGTTGTAATGATCCCAGTCAACATGGCGGCGATCGCAAGTAGCTTGGCGGTGCTCATGATTTACTTCCGTCGCGCTATTCCAGTAAGCTATGACATAACTCAACTCAAGTCGCCGAATGATGTAATACGGGATCCGGCAACGTTCCGTGCGGGTTGGGTCGTGCTGGTGCTGTTACTCATTGGCTTCTTCGGTCTCGAACCTTTAGGGGTGCCAGTCAGTGCTATAGCAGCCTTTGGCGCATTGATCCTACTTATGGTGGCTGTGCGGGGTCGCATCATCAACACACGCAAGGTAATTCGTGAAGCGCCTTGGCAAATTGTCGTTTTCTCATTGGGGATGTATCTGGTGGTGTATGGTCTACGCAACGAAGGGTTAACCGGATATATCACAAGTCTTCTGGAAATCTTTGCTGATTACGGCGTATGGGGTGCCGCGCTCGGCACTGGTTTTTTAACCGCTTTCTTGTCATCTGTCATGAACAATATGCCCACAGTGTTGATCGGTGCCTTGTCGATCGAAGCAACCAGTGCGACCGGCGCGGTAAAGGAAGCAATGATCTATGCCAATATGATTGGCTGTGATTTGGGGCCAAAGATCACGCCAATCGGTAGTCTAGCGACTTTGTTGTGGTTACATGTGCTGGCACGAAAGGGCATGACCATCACTTGGGGTTACTATTTCAAAGTAGGTGTTGTGTTGACTGTACCCGTATTGCTGGCAACACTAGCAGCACTCGCGATTCGACTTAGTGTCCAATGAGGCTCTAAATAATCAAGGCTCACTATTTGCCCAGCGCGTATAGGGTAAATTCCAGCAAAGATACGCAATGCGTCTTTCTATCTGCGTAATACATTACATAACAATGTGTTATGTATTTTTACCCTATATTCTTCGAGACCTTTGCACGGCGAAGCCCCGGTCTGAGTGTGATTTATGATAAAATATAGTTCTTAATCAGTTGGTTGAAGGTAATTTGTGAGCTTTTCAGATTTTGATGTCATCCGCCGCACCCGCAAGGGAAGTTTTCTGAATCAAATTGACCATTTGATCGATTGGAAGCCCATTGAAAAAGTCATTAACTAACATTATTCTCTCAAATCTGATGTAACAGGCCGCCCAGCCTATCCTGGTCTGCTGTTATTTAAAATGTTGTTGGTTGGTGTCTGGCACGGCGGTCTTAGCGACGAATCGGTTGAAGACATGGCGAATGCCAATCTGTACGTCATGCGCTTCCTTGATTTGTCTCTCGAAGCCGAAGTTCCTGATCATTCGGTACTGTCTCGATTTAGAACCCGCTTAACTGCTGCTAAAGCCTGGGATGGCTTGCTGGATCAGATCAATCAACAAATCAGTGCGCTCAATGTTAGCGTTACGACAGGTAGTCACATTGATGCCAGCATTACACATAGTCCACGCAAGCCGATGTTGGGTCTGCTCGATAAGGCGGCGATCAAGCCCGGTACTCGGGTGTACGCTGACAAGGCCTATTGCAGTCAAAAACACCGTGAGGCTTTAAAAGCACGCGGTATCAAAAATGGCATCCAGGACAAAGCTGTAAAGAACAAGCCACTAACTCAACGACAATTGCAGCGCAATCGTTTAATCACCAAGTCTCGTTATGTTGTGGAACGTACTTTTGGCAGCCAGGCACGATGGTTTGGTAGCAAGGTTCTACGTTACCAAGGTTTGGCCAAAGCACATACTTGGCACATTTTGCAGG
>JAJFJH010000102.1 GCA_021774155.1 Nitrosomonas sp. | reverse complement strand
GGGCGGTCTGATAAAAAAACTGAGAAAAGTTTTCCAGAAATATCAAAAACTACTTAAAAGCGAGCTAAATAAGTAGGGGGACCGAATGGATAATGAAAATGGTCAAAAGAAGAACATGCTCGGCCATACTCACAAACACAGCAACCCCTATTTTTTAAAAAATAAGGACTCCCGAAAATGACTACACTAGAAGATATCCTGTGCAAGGTGAAAGAATTCGAACATCAAACCCATACCAAAGAGGTCTATGCACGAGATTTGAAATTGTTAGACTCAGGCGAATTGCAGCTTCATGATGATACCTTTGGATTCAGCCCCCAAGGCGACGCAGCTCTGGCCAAGCTGATTTCTTGCCCCGGCGGTTTTTTTCAATCTGTACCCTCTGACTTGCGTGCGACACTGACCAACCGATTGTTGCAAGAAGAGGAAAGGATTCGGCTACAACAAATTCGGGTTATCTTCAAGGACAATCAGATTATCGGTTTGAGCGATGCAAAGCTGATAGAATTGTCTGGCATTGAAGTGCTGCGGACTGTCCTGGATGCCATGCCATCCGCAATGGCCAGCCAAGACCTGGAAGTGCGTAGTTTTCATATAACCGAAGATGCGCTCACACTGAAAATCACGAGCCAGAAAACAGCAACTGAATTACGGGCCGGCGACTTAGTCTCTGCCGGGCTTTCCATCCGGCACTCTATTGCCGGCTCGCACGCCACCCAAGTTTCCACTTATTTGCATCGCCTGGTCTGCACCAACGGCATGCTTGTGCCTGTGTGCAGAGATGACCGACGCCTGCGGGTAAGACGGCTTGACGGTTGCAGGTTCAGCAAACAAGAAATGTTCAATAATCTCCACAATATTTGTCAACTGGCCTGGGGCCAACTCTCGGACAAGCTGCAAGCGTTGCGAGCACTCACCCGTGAACGAATAGACCCGGTCGTGATTCTCAGGGACATTGTCCGGCGCATGCGACTCAGCAGGGAGGTCGCCGCAGCGCTGCACGCGGCATTGGAACAAGATGAACTGGGTTATGATGAAAGCCAGATGGCAGTCATCAACGCCCTGAGCAGAATCGGCAGCCATCGCACAGACCTGAGTCAAGCACTGCGACTACTGCTGATGCAGGCTGCGGGCGTATTAAGCCAGGAAAATGTACATCGTTGTCCTGCTGGTCTTGCGATAATCTACAACGAGCGCCGCAACTGACTTGGACACTTTGTAACCGCAATAACCAATACACTCAAAGAACAAGAAAGGAGGTTCTATGCGCTACCTAAAAACAAAACCGGGTTGACAGCAGTTTTGCATCAACCCGGTAATCCGTAGAGCTCAGAACCGACGCAGGCAAGGGTGGCAGCCCGCACCTGGTCACAGACGCTGTCAGACAAGCAGCCGACAGTGCGCCTGTTTGCGTTCTAAGCAATCCAAGTTAATCATTTAAGCGGGCCCGGTGCAAGAGTTTTTTGCCAAAGCCGGGCGGACAAGTAAGCCACAATCTGATTATCCACAATGTGCCGTCTCATCACAATTTCAAGGAGAACCTTCATGCAATATACCAACCTACTCATCATTCTTGTGAGCAATCTCTTTTGGGGTTGCCTGTTCGATTACAGTCGTGACAGCAAATCATCTCAGCCGCCGCAACTTGAGCTGGCGATGTGCTACGACCGCAGCCTGTCCGCGCAAACCTACCAAATCCCGGAGCTGACGCCCTACCTGGTGGACAACTTTCTGTCCACGGTTCGTGCCCGCACCGGCGAGTTTGCTTTTTCTTGCATCGAAGAGCAAAGGCCGCATATGGTACGCCTGCGCTTCGAGAATGAAACCGGTACCGGCCCCGAAGCGCAACGGCGGCGGGAAATGAACGACCGCCAGCTGGCGAGAGTCAGACAGTCGGTCTACGAGTCTATCAAAGCCCGCAAGGCGAAATTCAGCCGGGTGTATGACTCTGTCGAATTGATGTTGACCTACCTGCAAGAACCACATCTGCCAGCTGATGCCCAGCGCCTGCTGGTAGTCATCAGCGATTTTCAAGATGACATGCGGCCGCATGGTCAGCGCCAACCCATCTCCATCCCGGCAAACGTCACGGTCATCGCGGTCGGTGCCGAGCCGCTCAGCGTCGAGCAGGTACTGACGGGGCCGGGCAAGGTCGTGTGCTACACCACCCTGCACGGGCTGATAGATTACATCACCATGGAGCCGGAAGCATGACTTACTCAAGCGAAGAAATTTTGAACGAAGTGGAGCGCCAGGCCCAGCGTGCGCTGGCAGCCTACGACCGCTACCACAGCGGCCCGCAGTTCCGCCAGCAACAGAATCTGGAACCATCCGACATTGGCCGGCTCATCATCGCGTCCCTCATGAGCATTTTCCTCTACTTTACCATGCAGGCCGAAGTCTATGTCAACCGTGGTCTGGTGCAGGCAATTATCAATGAAAAGGATTGGTTGGCCGGCGTTCTCGCAATTCTCGCTGCCGGTTTTTTCTGTTCTTTCATCATAGCCGAGCAGCTACCGGCAACACGCATCCTGCCCACAGGTCCGCCCGCTCCTCGGCAGGCAGATGCCATTGATGTCCTGGTGGATAAGGTCAAAGGGGTGACTCGCAGAGGCGGCGACATTGACTGGCGCCGTTACAGCCTCATTTTCGTGGGACTTATGGTCGCAATTATCACTGCCCTGGCAGCTCAGCAGGCCATGCACGACGGCAACTGGTCCCGCGTCATCTTTCCACCAATGCTGTTTATTTTCGATGTCGGTTTCGGGGTTGGCCCGGTCTACCTCCTGAGCTTTGGCACAAAACGCTGGTATGTCAGCCACAGCAATCGCCGGGCCCAACAACACTACGATGGCCTGCACAAAGAATGGTTTCAAACGAGCGAACTGTTCAAAGCAGCCGATGCCCGCTACCGTCAGGAAATGCCGGAAGTATCAAACACGCCATACAAACTGCCGCCCATCAACCCGTTGGCCGGTTTCATCATCAGCCATCCCTGCCACAAAGACATTGTCATACCCACACATGTCCTGAAAGGAAGGGAGCCGCCCCCGGCAGAGGCCTCTACTGCAAAACCGGAGTCGCCGCCGCCAAGCGGGGCGACTGACCCCATCGCTGCGGCGCAGGACGTTATTTCGGCCATTGACTTTGACAGCGACCCGGATATCGACAACGACAAACTAACATAAGGAGGCCTCACCATGGGAAGCCTTGCAATCGGAAAAATGCTGATGCAGCTGGCTGGGCTGAGCTTAAAGACAGCCCGTTTCGCCGGTAAAATCGCATACGGGACAGCCAAGGCTGCGGTGAACGTTGCCCCGCACGTGTCGCCCGCAGTACAGACCGTGGTACGCCGACTCAATCATGCTGTTACGCAAACCCGACAAAACGCCATCAAGCGCCAGGAGCTGCGTAAGGTCTATGCGCAAAAGCGAACAGAGGTGAGCGCGCAAGTCGAAGACGCAGCGCATATACCTTACGTCGTAGCGCAAACCACAGACCTGGGCGAACTCCTGACTGAGAAGGACTGGCAAGAGCTGGCAACGGACCGGGTCAGCGAAGAAGAGCTGCTGGCCCGGGTAGAAACCCGATTCGACAGTGAGCTGCACGCCCGCGTTCAAGTGGCGGCCCAGGAGGCGGGTTATGGCCACCCACGGGCGCAAGTCCGCTCCGGTTTGGTGCAGGTAGCGAACTACAGCGACGGTTCGGGCCATGGTGTGCGGGTCGCCATTCAGCATGATGACGATTCCCGGATTGGCGTCGATATGCTGGGGTATAGCGGCGAGGCGTGCCAGAAAGAAAACCAGGCAATGTTAACCGCCCTGGCCCGCCAGGGCATTCATCTGACAGACATCCGAAACATCGACCATGATGACCCGGAAGGATACCAGGGCGTGCAAGTTTCGGCCTCAGAGGAAGAACAGCAGTCGCTGCCACTGCCGCAACAACAGCTGCTGCAAGCCGGAGCCGGATCATGACCAATTTGGCCACTATTTTGGCTGAGCCCATCGGCGCAGGCGAACGCACACTGCTGCTCACCGGTCCTTTCAACGATTTCAGGATGGAGAGGATGAAGAGTTCAGACAATAGGGAGGTTGTCTTTCCGCCGGCTGTTCTGTTGAGCCGCTTGCACGCCAAGGGGTATGTTATCATCTCCTTTGCCAAGGCGACCTCGCCCAAAATTTACCGCCACAGTGCGGTTAATGACAAGCGCCGCGAAGCAATTGAGAGTTATCTGAAAAAATTCGGACTGTTTCCACTGCCCACTGGTGCGGAACTGGACCGGCCGGAAAAACTGCGTGATTTCCTCAGCAAACTACGCCGTTTGCTGCTCAAGAAAAATCCGGAGCTCGCTGCCGTCCTGCATCTCGACTTCCTTGAGCATTTGGTCGGCCAGCCGAGCGGCCAGATGAGTCCTGACGTGGTCGTGATGCTGGAATTCCTCAGCAGTCTCAGCCTGTCGCCGGCGCTGCGAAAAACAGACAATGTGATATTAGGCTATTTGCATGAGGGCGAGCCACCGGCAAAGCTCAATGACTTCTTTCAGATTAAGATGCCGTTCCCGGACGAAAGGCAGACCAAGGCCTTTATCCAATATGCCGCCACACGCCCGGAATATGGCGAGCTGGCAGCCGACCTGACGCCGGGACGATTGAGCATCATCGTGCGCGGCCTGCCGCTCAAGAGTATTGAGCGCATGTACCGGCACGCCGGTGCCAGAGGGCAGCCATTGACCCGGGAGCAGGTGGTTAACGCAAAAGGGGAGAGCATAATCAAAATCTCGGAGGGCACGCTCTCGCTCG
>JAJFJH010000101.1 GCA_021774155.1 Nitrosomonas sp. | reverse complement strand
TAGTCTCCGAGGCGTATGGAGGCCGCATTATGTGCCGAAGCAGAAAAAGCGCACGGCGCTGTTGCAGAAACTCAAGGAGGTGTTCCGAAGGCATCAGTCACAACCGGTTGATCGAGTGATATATTTGATCAGTCCGATTTTGCGTGGCTGGGTTAACTACTTTGCGATTGGGCACTCGAGTAAGTGCTTCAACTACATTCAAGACTGGGTAGAAAAGAAGGTGAGGCGACATTTGATGCGATCCCGGAAACGACAGGGCTTCGGCTGGCAGAGGTGGAGTAGGCAATGGTTATATGACAAACTGGGGCTGTTTCGTGGCTACCGGATGTTAAGAGCAGAGCCGAAAGCAGCGTCAGCAGGATAGGTCTCATAAACCTTGATGTGAAACATGCGGGGGAGCGTAGTGCGGGAAATCCGCATGCTGCGTTCGACGTGGAGGGTACTGGAAACGTGACAAGGGAATGATTTTGTACATGTTACCCGGGTTAACGCGCCAGCACTCGACCCTACCGAAAAGATTTATCAAAATCTGGTAATACGGCGCCGCAATGCTTTGTTTTTTCACTCAGCTCAACTTTTTTACGCTCCAATTCGTGAATACGACCCTCATAGGTTGCAATAACACTACGTGTATCTGTTTCCACAATCCGATCCAATAGCTTTTCTATATTCAGGGTTACTTTGTATGTTGATTAACAGCCCTGGTATATAATAAAACCAGGCAATAATTTTTACCGATAAATACCCGTAAATTCATCAAAAAACTCACGCATTAAAAATTCTTCCAGCCCCTCGTTATCCCCCATTCGTGCAGAAAGGACGACGACGCGGTTGAGGCGATAGGATTCCCAGTTGAAGTCTTCCTTGTGGTGCTCGCGAATGAGTTGGATCATGCGGCGGATGATGGCGCGTTCGACATCGCCGTCTAGTCCCGCGTCAACGGTGACCGTTTCACGACGATTGGATGTGCTGACGCCTGTTGTCCAGGCTCGGAAAGTGAATTGAGCGTATCTCGATCCGATACTGGTAATTTGGAAAATGCCGCTGGTTCCTGGTGCTTGGAGGTTGCGCTTGATTCTGGCCATACGGATATCTTCTTCCGATGGCTGGGAGTTTGTGGCTACGTTTTTTGAGTTATCCAGATGGTCAAATATACCCTCGGTACGGCGACGTGCTTTGGCTTGCTTAATATACTCGCTCAGGTCAGTCGGCGCTGCTGAGTCGGTAGCGGGTGGCGTCACCGCTTCTGCATTTGCTGTTTCAGGTAAAACCTTTTGTGTTTCTACTTTTTCAATAGCTTTAGGACTAATTTTGGGTCGCTCGGGCGGACTGGGACGAGAAAGTGCTGCTGGTGGCGGTGACTCTTGTGCTGGCTTTGCCGCTACCTGAGTGTCTTCAACCTGAGGCTGTGCATTTTGGCGAGATTCTGTCGTGGGGGTTTGGTCTTGTTCTGCTTCTGGAAATTCAACAAAACGTGCTTCGATAGGCGGCGGCGGTGTATTCACTTCTTCTTTAGCGGCAGTTAAAAAGAAACCGACGCCCCAGGTGATCATTAGCCAAACCAGTGCTGCCAGTGGCAATGGCCACCAGAGTCTAATTTCCGTTGATCTCGCCATTTTCGGTTTTATTTATGTTGTACAGCTATTAAAAAACTTTGTACACCGGCGGCTTGTGCTCGCAGCATGGCCTGGACAACAATACCCTGAGGTGCTTCACTATCTGCAGACACAATCAATTGCTGCGACTCTTTGAGCAATGGTTTGAGTGTCGCCGCTAGCGTGTCTAGGGTTACCGGTTCCTGGTTAATGAAAATCTCACTGTCTTTAGTTAGCGCTAATGTGACTGGCGTATCGGTGCTGAGTTTTTCGCCCTTTCCTTCGGGTAGATTAACTTGGAGTGAGTCAAGATTTTGCATCGACAAGGATGCGAGCATAAAAGTCGCCAACAAGAAAAACATCACGTCGATCATCGGAATAATCTGGATTTGTCCTTTTCTAGCCGGTCTAGTTTTACGTAGTTTCATGGGCTTCATCCTTTTGATCCAGGCGAATATGGTCAATCAGCCGCGTGCCTAGGCGTTCCATTTCATCCATGGTCTGCGATTGCAGACGAGAAAAATAATTGAACCCGAATAATGCAACCAACGCAATGATCAAACCCACAACCGTTGCAATGAGTGCTTCTGCAACACCGCCCGTCACTGCCGTCGGATTAACAATGCCCTCACTGCCAATCACCTGGAAGGCGCTCATCATACCGATAACTGTTCCTACCAGTCCAAGCAAGGGCGCTGCTGTAACAATGGTTTCTAACACCCACAGTCGTCGCGCAAGGGCTGTCTCAATTAACTGGGCTTCGTCTGCGGCACGGGATTCAATCCACCATGACGGCTGGTGTTTGTTGGAAATCACCGCATCAAAGAAGCGTTTGTAATAATGACGATTGTCCAAACCTGAAAGTATTTTCTCCAAATCTTTCCATTTAAACCCATAGGTCTCGATAAGATTTGATAATTCATTGGAAAGGCGGGCAAAGCGCCAAAAGACAAAGGCCTTCTCTATCATAATGGCTAAAGCGATGATCGCCAGCAATGATAAAGGCACAATAATAATCCCGCCCAGTTTCAGCATGACCCAAGTTTGATTCAGTTCTTCCATGTTTAACAACTCCAGGTTGATGACATTCGTATGGTTACACGTTACCAAGAAATCGCAAAGAGACTGTTTAACCCATTGGACTAAAACGCCACAAAATTAACAGTTATTTGAAAAACCATTTGGTATCGTCAGAAATTAGGCATTTTGTGAATTAATGGGCATTCATTCAATTGATATCAATCTGAATCGATAAAATGATATTTGAAAGGAGCTCAGACACACAGTTTGCAGTGACTAAAGCATAATAAAAGTTATTTACTCGGCGGGTCTTTAACTTCTTTGTTGGGCTCTGCAACAACCGCTGTTTCTTTCTGTTTTTTCATCATGAATTCAGCAATAAAGATACCTAGCTCGAAGAGAAGGTAAAGCGGAATAGCTAGCATGAATTGTGAAATAACATCGGGGGGGGTGAAGATGGCGGCGATGACGAACGCACCAACTAGGACAAAACTACGTATTTCTTTCAGTTTGACGGTTGTGATGATACCGGTTCTTACCAATACGATGACAAAAACGGGCATTTCAAACGTTAAACCAAATGCCATAAACATAGACAGTACAAAGCTGAGGTATTTATCAATATCTGTCATCACGGCAACACCCTCTGGCGCGAAGTAAGTGATGAATTCAAACACCAGTGGCATAGCAGCAAAGTACGCAAATGCCATACCAAAAAAGAATAGCAGGCTGCTGACAAGAACTAGCGGTATGGCTAACCGTTTTTCGTTGGAATAAAGACCGGGCGCAATGAAAGCCCATAGTTGGTAGAGTGTATGCGGCAATGTAATCAGAAAAGCGACCATCATGGCAACTTTCATCGGTACAAAAAATGGGGTAGCAACGTCGGTGGCAATCATTTGTCCACCTTGTGGTAGTTTCTCCAGGAGCGGTTGCGCCAGGATTGTGTATAGCTCTCGTGCATACATGGCACAAGGTAAAAATCCGAGCATTATGCCTGCCAGAATACGTATTAATCGGGCACGTAATTCTAGCAAGTGTGACATGAGTGAACTTTCGGTGTGCATGTGATGGAGCCGTTGTATTAGTTAATTAAATTCTACAGACAGTCGCTGCATCACAGGCAACTACCGAAATTATTTGTTTTCTTTCTCAAACGTATTGTGTTTTTGCTCGTCTGGGTTGGGTGCCGATTGCTGAAACGCTGGTTCAGTTGGAGGCGCTGGTGTATTTGTTTCGGCGCTTGTTTCTGTTGAAGCAGGCGAAGATATTTTGCCTTGAGCATCATTCATTGTTTTGATTTGATCGACTTCTTGACGTACAGAGTCTTCAATTGATTGCGCCGTCTCGTTAACTGATGTGTGCAAGTTCTTCAACTCGTCCATTCTCATTTCATTATGAATGTCAGTCTTAATGCCATTCACATAACCACGAGCACGACCTAAAAGGTGGCCCAAAGTACGTGCCACGGCGGGAAGCCGCTCCGGCCCAACAACGACCAGTGCGACCAATGAAATGATTATTATCTCAATAAAACCAATATCAAACATTTATACACGTATCACTTGAAAAAATAGCGATAACCATTAAAAGTTATTTGTGGCGATATTTAAGACTAGATATTTATCCTACCTTGGTTTCAGTTTTTTCTTTGATATCACCTTCGGTCGATTGGCTTTTCATCTGTGGTGATGAGGGTGGCGTTTGACCGCTATCTGTTTTATTAACATTACCTTCGATTGTCGGATTCTTCACTTCTTTCGGTGGCGTAGAAAACATATCGTCTGTTTCCGAGTCTTTCATGCCATCCTTGAAGCCTTTCAAAGCGCTACCAAGGTCGCCACCTACATTACGTAATTTTTTTGTGCCGAAAACAACCACAACAATTGTCAGAACAACTAGCCAATGCCAAATACTAAAAGCACCCATGTCAATTACTCCTTAATATAGAGATACGGTATTAGCCGTGATGAATCATCACAGGTAAGCGCTCATCACCACCAATAATATGCATATGCAGGTGTAAGACCTCTTGGCCGCCCACATGCCCGGTATTAACAATGGTACGAAAACCATTGGTACATCCCTGCGCCTCCGCTAAACGCGGTGTTAATAATAGCATGTTGCCTAGTAAATCTCGGTTCACGTCTTCAACATCCGTCAATGTTGCAATATGAAGCTTAGGTATGATTAGAAAATGTACGGGGGCGGCCGGATTAATGTCATTGAAAACGAAGATATCATCATCTTCATAAATTTTACTGGAGGGTATCTCACCCTTTATGATTTTGCAGAATAGACAAGTACTCATTTTTTACCCTGTTTTCCTCGAAGCCTTTTCTTCTATTCCTGAGACCCCTTCACGACGCTGAAGTTCTTCCAACACATCGCTTGGTTTAAGATTGTGATGCGCCAATAGAACGAGGCAATGGAACCACAAGTCAGCCGTTTCTCGCACAACATGCTGCGCGTCACCATCTTTTGATGCCATTATGGTTTCAGCAGATTCCTCGGCGACTTTCTTGAGAATCTTATCCTGGCCACCATGCAGCAATTTAGCAACATAAGAGCTGTCAGGATCCGCATTTTTACGCTTTTCTATGGTTTCTGCCAAGCGACTAAGTATGGACGAGTCAATCATTTATTTATTGTATATTTTCTTGGGGTCTTTAATTATGGGATTTATCACAGTCCACTGTTTGTTTTCTAATTTCTTAAAAAAGCAATGATGTCGACCCGTGTGACAAGCAATACCACCAATTTGTTCTACTGTCAGCAGTAAAACATCTTCATCACAATCTAAGTAAATATCTTTAACTACTTGCGTATGACCAGACTCTTCCCCCTTGTGCCAGAGTTTCTTGCGAGAACGTGACCAATAGACTGCATGACCCGTTTCAACCGTAAGTCTAACGGCTTCTCGGTTCATCCAAGCAACCATCAGCACTTTGCCACTGTTCGCCTCCTGTGCAATAGCGGGCACCAAACCATCACCAGACCAGTTAATTTTATTTAGCCAAGCGTCAGACATAAGCATTGTTTCTGATTAATTATTATGGAGATGCATTCTACCATTGTTGCACCCTTCAATTTCAGTGGTTAAAGCCGCACTTCAATGCCATATTCTGCCATACGTTGTTTTGCCTGTTTTACTGTAAATTCACCATAATGAAAAATACTTGCAGCCAACACGGCATCGGCATGGCCCTGCGATATACCATCAGCTAAGTGATCTAAATTACCCACGCCACCACTGGCAATCACGGGTATGTCTACTGCATCTGAAACAGCACGAGTGAGTGCTAAATCAAAGCCATTACGTGTACCATCTTTGTCCATACTGGTGAGTAAAATCTCACCCGCACCTAGCGATTGCATTTTTTTGGCCCATTCAATGGTGTCAATGCCCGTTGCTTTACGTCCACCGTGAGTAAACACCTCCCAACGCGGTGCGTTGTCCACGCTGTTGACTTGTTTAGCATCGATGGCAACAACAATACATTGCGAGCCATAATGACCGCAGACATCCTCAACTAATTGCGGGTTTTGTACGGCTGAGGTATTAATACTGACTTTATCTGCGCCTGCATTTAGTAGTCGACGAACATCATCAATCTGACGCACACCACCACCCACCGTTAATGGGATAAAAACTTGAGATGCAACATCTTCGATGATGTGTAAAATCAGATCACGATCGTCTGAGCTGGCGGTAATATCAAGAAAAGTTAGCTCGTCAGCACCTTGATCATCATAGCGCTTTGAAATTTCGACTGGATCACCGGCGTCACGAAGTTCAACAAAATTGACACCTTTAACCACGCGACCATTAGTCACATCAAGGCAAGGAATAATACGTTTTGCGAGCCCCATAAGATTAGATGCCAGTCGAGGAGTTAGCGCTTAGTTTATCTGCCAATAATTGTGCTTCCTGGAAGTTTAACGACCCTTCATAAATCGCACGGCCAGTGATAGCACCCATAATGCCTTCGGACTCAATTTCGCACAGTGTGCTGACATCATCAATGTTCGTAATACCGCCACTGGCAATAACTGGAATCGTTAGTTCTTTAGCTAAATTTACCGTGGCTTCAATATTAATACCACTAAGCATACCGTCACGTCCAATATCAGTATAAATAATCGCTTCAACACCATAGCCTTCAAACTTCTTTGCCAAATCAATGACATCATGCCCCGTCACTTTTGACCAACCATCGACAGCAACTTTGCCATCCTTTGCATCTAGCCCGACCATAATATGACCAGGAAATGCATTGCAGGCATCATGCAGAAAACCAGGAATCTTTATCGCCGCAGTGCCGACAATGACATAGGTGATACCAACATCAAGGTAACGTTCGATGGTTTCAAGATCGCGAATACCGCCACCCAATTGAATTGGAATACGGTCATCTATAGCCTCGATAATTTTTCGGACAACAGCCTCATTCTTTGGCTTCCCAGCAAATGCGCCATTTAAATCAACCAAATGCAGTCGCCGCGCACCTTGATCCAACCATTGTTTTGCCATTTCTCCAGGGTCTTCAGAAAATACAGTGGCATCTTCCATAACCCCTTGTTTAAGACGGACACACTGTCCGTCTTTTAGGTCTATCGCAGGAATAATTAACATAGCTTTTAATAAATTTAAATTGGTAAAAAAACAACCCGTCTGAATCAAATCAATTTTGACGCTGGAAACTTGGTTTCCAAGTCGTAAAATTACTTAATAATTTTAATCCAGCATCATGGCTTTTTTCTGGGTGAAACTGTACAGCGAAAATATTATCCTTTGCAACCGCACAAGTAAATGGAAAAGGATAATTAGTTTGTGCGGCAACCGATGCTTCGTTTGCCGCTTGAACATAATAGCTATGCACAAAATAAAAACGTGCGTCGTCAGCGATGTCTTTCCATAACGGGTGATCCATCATCTGATGGACTTGATTCCAACCCATATGGGGCACCTTGAGCTTTTGACCATCGGGTGATGTCATCGCAGAAGCTGGGAAATGCAGCACTTTACCAGGCAGAATATTGAGCCCTTTGACATGACCCTCTTCGCTTTCTTCAAACAACATTTGTAAACCAATGCAAATACCAAGAAACGGTTTATTCGCAGCTGCTTCTTGCACGGCTTGCCGTAACCCGCGTATTTCTAGCTCGTGCATACAGTTTGGCATAGCACCTTGGCCAGGAACAACCACGCGTTCTGCTTGGTGAACAACCGATGGGTCATTAGTGACTACAACGGACGCGTTGGGTGCGACGTGCTCAAGAGCTTTAGATACAGAACGTAAATTTCCCATTCCATAATCAACAATTGCGATATCAGTCATACGTTAGTGTATAAAAGGCTACTTACAAAGTACCTTTGGTGGATGGGATGATGCCAGCCGCGCCGGGATCATTTTCGACGGCCATACGTAATGCACGGCCAAATGCTTTAAATACCGTTTCTGCTTGATGATGTGCGTTTTTCCCTGACAGATTATCAATATGCAATGTGACCAATGCATGGTTTACAAACCCTTGAAAAAATTCATTGACCAAGTCGACATCAAACTCGCCGATACATGCACGAGTAAAGCCAATGTTAAGTTCTAAGCCAGGGCGGCCGGACAGATCAATCACCACACGAGATAAGGCTTCGTCCAATGGCACATAAGCATGGCCATAACGGCGCAATCCTTTTTTGTCACCCGCCGCCTGCTTAAATGCTTGGCCTAAGGTGATACCAATATCTTCAACCGTGTGATGTGCATCAATATGCAAATCACCCTTGGCATTGATCTCTATATCCATCATGCCATGGCGTGCAATTTGATCCAGCATATGATCAAGAAAAGGCACGCCTGTTTCCAGGACGGCTTTACCTGTCCCATCTAGATTTATATTGACGCTGATTTGAGTTTCTAGCGTATTACGCGTGACTTGTGCTTGGCGCATAATTAACGATTCGTCTTTGTTTAAAATGTGTATTTATTAATGGTTTTTTATTATGTCGTGAAATGCATAACAAAATTGTGCATTTTCGTCGATTGTACCTACTGTTACACGCAAGCATTCTTCTAATAAAGGATGGGTTCCATCCAGATTTTTAATCAAAATGCCACGTTGTTTGAGCGTTTGAAATATCTGTTTTGCCCCATTTACCCGTAACAAAATAAAATTAGCGTCCGAGTGAAAAACTTCGACGCCATCCATTGCCGCTAGGCGCTTATTCATTGTCGAGCGTTCAGTCTTAATGGCAGCCGCTTGTTCTAATAATAATTCAGGGTGGCGTAACACCGCTTTCGCAATTAATTGCGTCATTATGCCAACATTATAAGGCAAACGCAGCTTTTCCAGTTGAATCAACCATTCAGGGCGCCCAATTAGTATCCCCAATCTTAAACCGGCCAAACCCAGCTTAGAAAGTGTGCGCATCAATAGTAGATTTGGATGCTGTGTTAGTTTATCGATTAAACTTGCATCAGCAAATGCATGATACGCCTCATCCACGACAACGATACCTGGGCTGGCCTCAATAATGCGCAAAATAGCATCAGCATCAAATAAATTACCCGTGGGATTGTTGGGATAAGCCAAGAAAATCACGGCAGGTTTGTGTTTTTCAATGCCCGCAAGTATGGCATCCAAGTCTATTGAAAAATCATTGTTTAGTGGGACGCCGACGTAGCTCATGTTGGCAAATGTGGCAATCATACGGAACATCACAAACGCGGGTTCAACACTCATTAATACCGCGTCAGGCTTAGCCGCTGCCATGGCAATAATCTGAATAATTTCATCCGAGCCATTACCTAACATGATATCCATGCCATCAGGCACGGCTAATGCTTCTCGCAAAGTAACTTTGAGTTCAACTGCGCTGGGATCAGGGTAACGATTAATGGGCGCATGGGCCGTCAATTTAGCAATTTCATCTTGCAATGCAGGCGGCAGCGCATAAGGGTTCTCCATCGCATCAAGCTTTATCATGCCCGTTGCAGGGGGCACATGATAGGCAGAAAGCGCGAGAATCTCTGGGCGTATTGTTTGGTCAGGGTCGAAAGAATTAGGCATGGCGCCAATTTTAACTCAACATCAATTCAAAATTTATTTTTGCTGGACATGTCTGCGGAATTGGTTGTCCAGTATGGGGCAAATAAAACAGTTCTCTGGGTGACAAATGAAAGGGCCAAAGAGGCTTTCGTGCTATAACTGTGGAAGTATACAGCACGAAAATTAATATTTATTCTTCTTTTAAAAACATAAACACTATTTATATGGCTGAGGCTCCGAATCAGACGCAGCATTATTAGATGAATTCTGGAGCGCTTCACGTTCTTTTGCGTATTCAGCAAAATCTTTTGCTGGAAGATCTGCTCTACCTTCGGAGACAGGTGATTCCATACAAGCAGATAGTGAGAAGGCCAGCAATACGGCAACAAGGATTAAAAGTTTCATCGTGATTTCCTTTATAAATTATAAAATCTGCATCGAATAGACACAGCGACTCTTTCGTTACCTAAAGTTTACGTCATTGCAGTTTCCTGTCAAACATGTTTTAGTATTTTGCTCAAGAAACTGACCTGCAACTCTCAAACCTATTAAATCAATCCGGCACCAACAACATACTGTTTAAAATGCAACTCCGAGCAGAGTTTATCCATCTAACGCTACATTGACCATTACTATCGATCAATCTACAGTGTTTTAAAACCGTCCATTTAGCACTAAATTTCTCCAATCTATCCAAAAAGATCTAGAAGGTACATCATTTTGCTTATAGTAAACTTCTCGTTCACTTGTTAGAATCAGCATTTCTTATAAAAATAATAATTTCAGTTCACACTAACTTTAGGATTACTCATGGCTATTAATGATTTTCGTCCCACAAAAGAAGTAACTACATTTTACCCGCCCCAACGTGTATTAATGGGCCCAGGGCCGTCAGATACCCACCCTCGCGTATTGGCCGCAATGGCCCGCCCAACATTGGGCCATCTTGATCCAGTATTCTCAAACATGATGGAAGAGTTGAAAGGTCTATTACGTTACTCATTCCAAACTAAAAATATGATGACATTTTCAGTTTCAGGCCCGGGTTCAGTGGGAATGGAAATGTGTTTTGTTAATATGATTGTCCCTGGCGATAAAGTCGTTGTGTGCAGTAATGGTGTGTTTGGCCCACGTATGGTTGAGAATGTGGAGCGCCATGGTGGCATAGCTGTTGTTGTTAATGATGACTGGGGTAAACAAGTTGACCCACAAAAAGTAGAAGATACGCTGAAACAAAACCCAGACGCAAAGATTCTTGCTTTTGTTCATGCTGAAACTTCCACGGGCGCATTATCTGATGCGAAAACATTGTGTGAAATTGCACGTCGTCATGATTGTATGACGATTGTAGATACCGTGACATCATTAGGTGGCTCACCAATTTATGTGGATGAGTGGGGTATTGATGCCATTTACTCAGGCAGCCAGAAATGCTTGTCTTGCCCACCAGGATTATCTCCAGTCAGCTTCTCTGAACGTGTGACGGATCTAGTCAAAAATCGTCAGGAGAAGGTTCACAGCTGGTTTATGGATTTGAATCAGTTGTTGAGTTATTGGGGAGGATCATCAGCTCGCACATATCACCATACCGCGCCAACTAATGCGCTTTATGCCTTGCATGAATCCTTGGTGATGCTGGCTGAAGAAGGTCTGGAGCAGTCATGGGCGCGGCATGAGCGCAACTACCAAGCACTGAAAGCCGGATTTGCGACCATGGGCATTAACTATTTAGTTGACGCAGAATACCGTTTACCACAGCTAAATTCAGTCTTCATTCCTGAAGGCATTGATGAAAAAGAAGTGCGCCGCAAACTGCTCAACGAATACAGCTTAGAAATTGGTGCGGGTTTGGGTGCTTTTGCAGGAAAAGTATGGCGCTTTGGTCTAATGGGCACATCAAGCAGAGTTGAGAACGTACTGTTCTGTTTAACTTCGTTAGAGACAGTACTCTCAGAAATAGGCGTTAAAGTTGAACGTGGTGCAGCAGCTGCGGCGGCCCATCAAAATTATGCAGCTAATCCAGTGCCAACCAGCTTCTCTGGGTAAATTTATCACTTATACTTATTGAAACATAATAACCACCTTTTCATCATATTATGGTGAAAAGGTGGTTTTTTTATTAATGGAAAGTATCGATTTTCAAGGAAAATCATGCCATTATGATTATGAGCGTTCCTTTTTTATCCGTTATTATCGCACCACTATTTTCTTTCACGGTAACGTTTTTTATAACGGTATGGTTGATAAAAGGTAACGCACCTAAAATATTAGATTATCCTAACGCTCGCTCGTTACATTCCCAGCCAATACCCCGCACGGGTGGCGTTGGCTTAATGATAGGGATATTGTCTACTTGGCTGCTATTTTCCGCTGCTTTATCTATTTCAGTGTGGCTGAGTGTCTGCTTACTGGCCATCATATCGCTTGCTGACGACATTTCTAGTATGCCCGTTTGGAGTCGGTTATTAGCACAAACATTGGCTGCCACTTTTTTTTCAGCATTTTATCTTATAGATGTACATGACTGGATTGTCGTTTTTTTAGCTGTAGTTGCAACTATCTGGGCGTCAAACCTATATAATTTCATGGATGGGTCGGATGGTTTGGCCGGAGGAATGGCGGTCATTGGCTTTGGTTGTTATGGCCTGGCTTCATTTCTTGTTGGAAATCATCCGTTTGCCGCAGCGAATTTTGCAATTTCCGCGGCTGCTATGGCTTTTCTGTTGCATAATTTTTACCCCGCCCGTATTTTTATGGGTGATGCAGGAGCCATTCCTTTAGGATTTCTAGCTGCAGCTCTAGGTATTCTTGGTTGGGTTGAAGAGCTATGGTCATGGTGCTTTCCACTCATTGTTTTCTCGCCATTTATCGCAGATTCAACTATCACGCTGATCAAGCGGGGATTGCGACATGAGAAAATATGGCAAGCACATTGTGAGCATTATTATCAACGGATTATCCAAAGCGGCTTTGGACACCGTAATATGGCATTAAGTAGTTATGTTTTAATGTTAATTGTTAGTGCTAGTGCTGTGTGGGTATTGGAAAAAGATATCTTAGTACAGTGCTTGATGGGTGCAGTATGGGGAAGTGCTTATTTGATTTCAATGTTTTACTTTGATCAACACCAAAGAAATCTTATTAACAAAGGCTAAAATGATCGCAAGAAAAATTGATATACGTAGTGTGATTGCGGTTGTTCATGACTTCTTGGCGGTGGCGATTGCATGGTGGCTAGCCTATTTGCTGCTTTTCGATTTTGAAATTCCTGCTTCGTCGGTTAGTTCATTAAATAACATTTTGCCATGGGTGATGTTCGTACAAGCAGGAATATGCTTATGGCTGGGTCTTTATCGTGGTGTTTGGAGATACGCTAGCCTACCTGATTTAAAACGCATTTTACTTGCAGTCTCATTAGGTGGAATCATTGCTTTTGCGATAATACGGCTACTTGAATTATCTGATGATATACCCCCCTCAATCATACTATTAGCGTCCATTTTATTGTTGCTCATCATGGGTGGCAGTCGTTTACTATATCGCGCATGGAAAGAACGTCGCCTATATAGCTTAAAGAATTATGAGGGCAAGCTAGTTTTGGTTCTAGGTGCAGGTCGGACAACGATTAGTTTAGTGAAAGATTTGGAACGTAGTCGCGATTGGCATGTTGCTGGTTTGTTGGATGATGACCCAAGGAAGGTAGGTACGCGTTTGCATGGTGTGCGCGTACTGGGTCCGATCAAGGATTTGCCATTTTGGGCGCATAAACTTAATGTTGCTCATGTCATTATTGCCATGCCTTTGGTGTCTCATCGCATTCACCGTCAAGCGTTGGCGTTATGTACCGAAATTGGCGTCAAGGCAATGACTGTACCCTCTTATATCGACTTGATTAGCGGCAAAACAACGGTATCGCAAATTCGCAGTATCGAACTAGACGATTTGTTAGGCAGAGCGCCCGTGGTATTAGACAATATAGGGTTGCATGATTTGTTGTCCGAAAGAACCATATTGATTACTGGCGCAGGCGGCTCTATCGGCTCGGAATTATGCCGACAAATTATTACATTTAAACCAGACCGACTAGTATTGCTAGAGTTAAATGAGTTCGCGCTCTATAGTATCGAAGAAGAGTTCCGTTCGACCTTTCCAGATATCAACTTATCGTTTGTCATTGGTGATGTAAAAGATGCTGCACGACTGAAGCAGTTATTTTCACAGTTCCGCCCCACCATTGTTTTCCATGCGGCAGCTTACAAACATGTGCCCTTAATGGAAAATGAAAATGCTTGGCAGGCTTTGCTAAATAACGTTATGGGGACTTATGTGCTGGCCAAAACAGCAACGGACTTTGCTGTAGATGAGTTTGTTTTAATTTCGACGGACAAGGCCGTTAATCCGGTTAATATCATGGGTGCAAGTAAACGTTTGGCTGAGATGGTATGCCAGGCAATGCAGACCCCAAATGCTAATACTGAAACAAGTAATAACACTGGTAAAAAGAAAAAAACATGCTTTGTCATGGTGCGTTTTGGTAATGTGCTTGGTAGTGCGGGTAGTGTCATCCCAAAATTTCGTGAACAAATTGGCAAAGGCGGCCCGATCACTATTACGCATCCTGAGATGACCCGCTACTTCATGTCAATTCCAGAAGCCGCACAGCTAGTACTTCAAGCGGGGTCAATGGGTGGCGTAGAAGGTGGCGGAGAAATCTTTGTGTTAGATATGGGTGATCCCGTTAGGATTATTGATCTTGCCAGTGATTTGATTCGCTTGTCTGGCTTGACAGAAGACGATATTAAAATTACCTACACCGGACTCAGATCAGGCGAGAAACTCCACGAAGAACTGTTGGCAGCCAATGAAAACACGTTACCAACACCCCACGCAAAATTACGTATTGCGCAAGCGCGCCAGGTAGACAGAGAATGGTTGGCTGCACTTGTGGATTGGTTTGAGGAGCAGACTGTTTTAAGTGACGAAGAAGTCAGGCAGCAATTAAAGAAATGGGTGCCTGAATATTCAAAAATGAATATAAAGGAAAAAGAAATGCACTAAACCCTCACGTCAGTTTTGCTGCGATCAATCTATTTGACGACCCTTAAGAAAGGATAAATTTTGACGTTAAATTTGGATAGATATTTGTTATACGTTCAAAACTGAATGGGGTTTTAATGCAAGAGAATCGTCCTGATACAACACTTATAAACACTCATAAACTGTCAGCTCCGGCACGTCAAATATTACCAATACGACTACAAAAAAATCAATATGCCATTGACCTGATATTTGTTGAATGTGTTCTACCATTAACAGCATTACAACCAATCGTTAATAGCGCAGATTATTTAATGGGATTAATGGACTATCGCGGCAAGAGTATCCCCGTCATTGATCTAGGTCTATGGTTGGGGATGAAATCCACCGAATCTTATAACCTTGACACTCCAATTATCGTATGCAAAAACGGCCAGAAACAAACTGCATTTGTGGTAAGCGATGTATTGCAAGTTGAGGTGATTGACCCAGATTCAATCAAAACAAAAAATACTTTCGAAGAAAGCAACACACATTTTGAAGCCGCAGTGAATCTAAAATCTCACAAGGTTCTCTTATTTGATATGAAACATGTTCTATCAGTAAGTTTTATCACCAATGATTCAAATATCCCCGTCGTTACATCTACTCCTCTTTCCAAACAAAGCACGAAAGACAACATAATTAAAATCACCGAAGATAAATAATAATAAATTCAGAGTTATCATAAACCCGAATTTCCCATTAGAACTTTCTAAGGAGAGAAAACAGGTATAAATTTGGTTATGTCGCATTAAGTGAGGTCATTGACCCATTCGTGTAGAGTGTTGACCATTAAAGAGATGGTGAGACTATATTGCTTGATGTAAAAAGAATGCGATTTCCGCTTGAGATGATTCTGGTTTGTATCCGCTGGTATTCG
>JAJFJH010000011.1 GCA_021774155.1 Nitrosomonas sp. | reverse complement strand
ACGCCATTAAAAGCGTAAACATAGTTAAATTACTAATCAAATAGGAGTTTTAAGTATGGCTCAGTTTGTAAGAGATAACGGCCTAGTTTTTGGCACTGATAGTGAAGTAGGTGAATTAATTTGGACAAGCCTTTCTTCAATCGTATATGCAGGAGGCGGAAATGATGGGCTTAGACTAGGTTATCAAAATGATATTGCCTATCTTGGTGATGGAGATGATACTGCTTACGTTGAGGGTGGTAACGATCTGGTATTCGGTGAAGCTGGAGACGATTTTATCTATGGTGGATCTGGTAACGATTGGCTCGATGGCGGAGTCGGCCGGGATTTTCTTTGGGGCGGTATCGGTAATGATCAGCTTTTCGGAAATGAAGATGGCGATACGCTTTATGGCGTTGAAGGTATAAATGCGCTGTATGGCTCTCTTGGTAATGATCTTATCCTTGGCGGCACCGGCACAGACGTTGTTTTTGGTGGCGATGACGATGATGTGATCGTAGGTGGTGACGATAACGATTATCTTAACGGTGGCTCAGGTCATAACGAGATTATGGGCGGCGCTGGTGACGACCTAGTCTACGGCTCTGCCAGAAATGGCGTGGCGAGAGAAGATCGTGATACCGAAATGCACTACAGAGGTAATGATGGTAACGACCTTGTGTATAATTTCGCGAGCGAAGTTGATCAACTCTTAATCGTCAGCGATATTAATGGAACGGGTGTCGCAACAGCTGGCGATTTTGCAGATCTTGTCAGTGGCTATGGTGATGCAACTGATCCTGAATCAGATTTCGGAACTACGGTCGATTTGGGCGCAGGCAGTACCATTAGTCTGGTCGGCGTTGCTGCTGAAGATGTTCTTGCTGATCTTGGTGCTTTTATCGCTATTAACTAGTACAAATACGCAAATAGACCTTGTTAGTACAAGTGCATAGCATATAGTAAGCGGCAGAAAAAGGACTCGGCACGAAAATTTTTGTGCCGAGTTCTTTTTTATTTTCAAAACACAATGTAGATCATACTCTCTGCACCGCTGAATAACGGTATCTCCGGTTGAGAGTTAGCGTTTATTCAGATGAGTTCTGTGTTTAAATTCCATCAACTGATGCAATATTCAGGTTAAAGTTATTCTTCAGTGATTCCTGATCTTTCCGTGATTAGTGGCTTGTAATGAGTGAGATTTAGGTATTAATTGCCAGTGCTCGTCTTAATCCTGCACTGGTAGGAATGGCAATAAGCGCAAGTGCCGCGGCAATGAAGAGAGGTAGGTGTGAGGTAATTTCGAACAGAGGGCCAGCAACCGTTACGCCAAGCAGATGTCCAAGTATGCGAGCAGTATAGAGGTCGGCACTGGCCTGTGTCTGTGCATCTGGGCTGCGACCTGCTGCGGTTCCGGCAGCCGAAGCCGGTAGTAGTAATGCAAGTGAAATTGCTACTAAAATCAGTCCAGCGGGCAGTGCTGCTGGATAGATGGCCGCAAGTGTTGTGCCTAAGGCGATACCGATCGGAGACCAAATGAGTAAAAAGCCTGGGTTTGGACGATAGCGTAGGCTGACGAGTTGAGTCAGCATCATGCAAGCGGCTATCGTTGCGAGGAGTAATGCTGTGTAGATCATTGTGTTGTCGAAGGTGATGCCCCACTCAACGATGAGATAGGGGCCAATGATGAATTCAGTGAGTCCCAGACTCATATGAACCAGGATCGTTGGTATGACAATGGTCATTTCCGGCCACCGGTTTACTGTGGTTGTAGGTGATCTGTTTACCAGTCGCGGGTGTTCACGAGGCAGCAACAGCAGTGCAGCAATTGGTAACCCAATCAATAGGACTAATACCATTTCGGGTTGATAGATTATCAACCCGGCGGTTATCAAGGGGATGAGAATGCGAGCAGCGCTTATTGTCGCGCTCATTTGAGTCAGCGCTAGATGGCGGGTGTGTTTGGATTCGGCGTGCTCAATTACCAGCCAAGCCTGTACTGTGGGATAAACGCCCGATACGGTCAGTCCATAAGCAAACCTTGTAACAAATAGTGCGCCCATCAACGCGATAGTCCCCAATATTTCTTGTGTGCCTGCAAATAAGGCAGCAACGAACAATATTTGACTGACTGTCGCAGCGACCAAGAGTCGCTTCAAAAGCTGACGACGATGCCCTGGTACTGCTTGTTTCGGCCAGAGATATCCGCCTACCAAGTATGCGAGTGCGGAAAGTCCCAGAATAGGGCTCAACTGACCAATCTTCAATTCAGTCAATCCAACGATAATCGGTAATGCGATCACGAGTAGGCTTTGTGTTGTTCCTATAATAGCAACCGGTAGAGCGAGCTTAATTGACGAGACTGGAGAAACTTTTTTGTGGTTCATGAACGATTTAATTAATTCAAAAAATTTAAAGTTAAATGTTAACAGTAATGCAAATGATTTGCATTTACTATAATTGACTGGTATCTTATTAATGATGTTTTGAATTGAAGACGGATCTCTATTTAACGCGGGTTTTACGAGTAATAATCTAGAAAAATTATGGCTTATGTATAGCTCTGTATTGAAAATATTGCAAAAGAATTTAAGTGCAAAGCAACTTGCGGAAAAATTTTCTGCAACAGCACTGGTAAATTCTCTTTTAAGAGAATGGGATGGTTTTGAGATTGAAGACAATGAAATTGTATTCAGAAATAAACATAAGGCTTTAAGTATCGCACTTGAAAATTATTCGAGAGTAGGAAGTCATGCTTATAAAAATATTTTTTACAGAACCACAGAAGGAAGAAAAGAAACGCTAAGTTTTAAAATATTTATCCAAGAGCTTTTTCAGATTATTAACAAAGAAGATAGATTCCACATGCTTTATCCAAGAATAATAGAAAGCAACCGAAGTCTGGCAGAGATTTTGCGTTACAGAAAGCATGACTACGGCGTTCTTCTCAAGAAAAAACATTTGTCTTTTATAGACGCTGAGCAGGCCCTCCTACTTGGACATAATTTTCATCCATGCCCTAAGAGCAAAGTAGAGTTTAAAAGTCACGATCATCGATTGTTTGCGCCTGAATTTTGTGGTTCATTCTCTCTGAAATGGGTATTACTCAAGAAAGAATACTTTTTTCAAGACAATTCAAACTGCTTTAATGATAAGCGTTGGTGTGCGGATCTTTTTGAGCAGGATCATAACAGTGAATTTGACAATCTATATACGCCATTTCCATTTCATCCTTGGCAATTTAACGCACTAAAAGAAAATGTAGAAATTAAGTGTCTGATAAAAGACGGAGACCTAGTGCCTATTGAAAAAGAAGGATTGCTAAAGTGGAAGGCGACTAGTTCTTTGAGAACAATTTACTGTGAAAAAAGCAACTATATGCTTAAGTTTTCTCTTTCACTCAGAATCACAAATTCGATAAGGCATTTGCAAGCGGTTGAAGTTGTCAGAGGGCTTCAGGTTCACGAAGTTATGAACTCAAAAAGTGGCAAACAATTTCTCGCTGAGAACCCAAACTTTCAAATATTAAATGAACCTTCATTTTTAGCAATTAAAGGTCAGTCAAAATCAATTATCTTGGAAACAATTGTACTGATTAGAGAGAATCCTTTTAAAGTGCGTGCCAAAAAAGAAGCAATCGTTTTGTCGACTATCACGCAAGCCAATCCGTATCAGGGTGATGGGTTTTTTGCGTCGCGTAATATAGATGCAAGAAAATGGTTTTCCCTTTACCTAAAAAATGTGCTCGATCCTTTCATTATGGCCCAAGCTAACTACGGTATTCTTTTTGGCGCACATCAACAGAACATCATTGTCCAGTTAAATGATAACTATCCTTGTGGTGTTGTTTTCAGGGATTGCCAGGGAACGGGCTATACCCAGCTTGGCTATGAAAAAATGAAGACCCAGGTAATGTCACTAGATATACAAAACGGGAATATATTAGACAATCTGATGACCCATTCTCTTCTCGGATACTACTTAGTTATTAATTCGACATTTAGTTTGATCAATGCACTGGCAATACAACGGAATTGCTCAGAAGAAGAGTTTCTCAGTATGCTTTGTGAGTACTTGCTGGATAAAAGAGATAGTAACCTCTTAGATGGTTCCTTTGTGGATTATTTGCTTAATTCAAGCACTTTAAAACAGAAGGGGAATTTTTTTTGTTGTTTGCATGGAATCAATGAAAATACTGAGAAAAACCCTTTAGACATCTATAACTCTATCGAAAACCCACTCTACAACCTTTCAAAAGGCTTTTGTAATGCATGATTCCATTTCTAACATGAGAAGAATCTTTCTGGAAAAAGAGAAGCTGCTAAAAAGACACTTTACGCCGGGTGTGCAGGATATTGAAATTAAGCTGGGAAATCAGAACATAAAAATTAATCGAAGTGATTTTTTTCAATTTTCTCCGTATTGGATAACGTCGCTTGAAAAAGATCTCTATCCGGTGGCCTGGACAAAATCAAATGAAGTTTCACATCCAGTGAGACACAACCCGAACAAAAACACATTACTTTATGAAAGACATATTTATGAGCTAAGTAGGACAATTGCATTCAGGGTTATTGACCCAGAAAAAGACTTGTCTGTGTTTTCTTCATGGCATAACGATGGGCGCATTGCGGAGTACTGGGAACTTGAAGGCACAAAGGAAAAACATCTCGAATATATACAAAAGAGTTTAGCAGATCCACATCTCACCCCGGTTATTTTGGAGGCGGACGGAGAGCCTGTTGGTTATTTTGAGTTTTATTGGGCTAAGGAAGACCGTCTGGGTCCTTATTATGATAGCCATGATTATGATAGAGGGTTTCATTTTTTGATTGGGGAAAGGAATTTTTTAGGCATTAAAAAAACTGACGCCGTATTGAAATGCGTTGTTCATTATCTTTTTCTTGACGATCCTAGAACGTTAAAAATCATGGCAGAGCCTCGTTCGGATAATAGAAAAGTATTGCAGTACGTCGATTCTTTTCCAGTATGGAGAAGAATTAAAGAATTTGATTTTCCGCATAAGCGAGCTGTGCTTTTAGAGTGCACCCGAGAAAGGCTTTTTACAGGGGGGCATTTATGAGCTGGGAGATAGTGAATAGGAATTTAATCGTCAAGGCTATCAGCGAGCTTTACTATGAAGAAATTTTTACTGGTGAAATCAGAAAGATAGAAGAAGACGCATATATTCTGGCATTAAACGAAGGCATCACTTATCACTTCAAAGCATTTAAAAGTATATGGTGCGATTTGGTTATCAATGCGGATTCACTAAAAAGAAGCGATGGCCTGGCGCTTGATGCAGCAAGATTTTTTAAAGAAACACAATATCTGACAAAAATGGGAGACATCACGCTTGCTAATTTTTTAGAAGAAATGTTGCATACCCTATATAGCGATCAAGTCTTGTTACAAAGGTCTATATCAGTAGACGAAATGTATCAACTCGATTTCCTGGGAATAGAGGCATACCTCAACGGACACCCTAAGCTCATTCTAAATAAAGGCAGAATGGGTTGGTCTCCAAATGATCTGCAGGCTTTTTCGCCAGAAAATAGTAACGCGTTTAAATTTTTCCGTGTAGCCATCAAGAAAAATCTTCTGACGATTAATTGTCAAAAGAACAAATCCATCGGCGAGGTTATTTCTGCTGACCTATCAGATCAAGAAATTGATACGCTAAAAGAAGAATGTATCGATAAAAAAATTGATTTTGATTCTTACTATATTATTCCGGTGCATCCCTGGCAGTGGGAAAATAAAATCAGAATTTTTTTTCAAAATGATATCAATAGAGGAAACATTGTTTTTTTGTCTAGTACCGGTGATTTTTACAGGCCTCATATATCGATAAGAACTTTTTCTAATTGTAATAATAGGTATCTTTACGATGTCAAATTACCCATTTCGATTTTAAATACATCCTGTGTGCGAGGAATTCCTGCACACTATATTTCAATTGCCTCAGAGATATCAGAAGGGGTTGAATCGATTCTTAAGCAGGATCAAGTTTTATTAGAAGCGAATACCGATTGTTTAAAGGATGTGGCCGCTTTTAGCTATATTGCGCCTGAATATCGTGATATTAAAGACGCTCCGTATCGATATAAAGAGTTTCTTGGCGCAATATGGAGAGAATCCAGTCCAACCAAGCTAAAGCAAAATGAAAAATGCTTGATGACGGGATCGCTCTCTTATTTGGATAAAAATGGTAACTCGTTAATCGGGCTGCTGATAGAGAAGTCTTTATTATCTATTGAGCAATGGTTGGAACAGTATTTTAGAAAAGTAGTGATCCCCCTTTATCACCTTCAAGCTCAATATGGGATTGGCTTGGTCGCGCATGGTCAAAATACGTTACTGAAAATTGAGCGTGACATTCCTTCAGGTTTGATCATCAAGGATTTTCA
>JAJFJH010000002.1 GCA_021774155.1 Nitrosomonas sp. | reverse complement strand
TAATCACTCGCTGCCTGTAAATTAAAGGACGTCGTGGCTGTTCCATAACGCCAGGTGGCTTTGCGATAGCTCAGGGTGATTGTTTCCGTTGGGCGGTTTTCTCCTGCGCTGTACCCTACGCTTATGCTTGTGACTATGATCTTTTCTAACGTCACGGTTAAATAGGCATCCGAGCCAGCTACAAGGTTTAGCTCAGCCTTATTGTATTGCGTCTTCTTTGCGCAGGCTAATGCGAGTGCCGGACTTCCGTTATCCATCACTTTGGTAATGGTCATGTCTCCAAATGTCGTGACGCGACCGGTGATTTCTTCACCTTCTTCCCATTCACCTGCTTGGGAAACTCCATAGGATACTGCTTGCACGACAACTTGGTCTTCATACCCGGAGACCGTTGCATTCCCTGGAATTGCGCCATCATCAAAGTTCAGAAATGAATTTTGTTCAGCCATTGTTTTGTCCCTCCAAATAATTGTTAGGTTAAGATTGGGTTTAGGGTGAGGGGGTTCCGCCCTGCCCTTTAAACTTCATGTACTCTTTCTTAGAGCAAGTCATATGCCAGTTTGAAAAACTATATGGCTGAATTATGAGCGTGCTTACATTGCCCGTTATTATTGGGTTTTCGAGCCCATGCCCCTGGGCATTTGGTCAAAGAAGGTGGTTTAACCACTTTCCTGTGTCACCAAGGGTTTACAATTTTTGAAATTCATTATTAAAAATTTACAATCCGTGGCTACCCTTTCGCGGGTGGAGGCAATTCTGCCACCAATCGCAAAGAAACCGTGAGCTCGTCTAACTGGAAATGCGGTTTGAGGAATGCGACCGCTTTATAGCAGCCGGGTTTTCCTGCTACCTCCGTGACATCAATGCGTGCCTCCTTTAAGGGGAATTTGGCCTTCACATCTTGTCCGGCTTCCTCTGTGCTCACCACATAATTTTTGATCCAGCGGTTGAGAAAATCCTCACAGCCTTTCCGGGTCATAAAACTCCCAATTTTGTCTCGCATGATCGATTTCAAATAATGGGCAAAACGGGAAGTGGCCATGAGATACTGTAATTGGGTGGAAAGCCGCGCGTTGGCATTAGCGGCATCCGTGTCATACTTCGCGGCCTTTTGGGCAGATTGGGCCCCAAAGAAGGCTGCCTTATCTGTCCCTTTGCAATGGATGAGGGGAATAAACCCTAAATCCGACAGTTCTTTTTCTCTTCGATCGGTGACGGCAATTTCGGTAGGACATTTGAGAGCAACTTCCCCGTCATCGGTATTAAATGTATGTGAGGGTAAGCCTTCAACAAGGCCTCCACCTTCCACGCCTCGAATTGCCGCACACCAACCATATTTGGCAAAGGCATTGGTCAGTCGAGCGCCCATAGCATAGGCGGCATTTCCCCACAGGTATTTTTTGTGATCTTTCCCGTCTACATCTTCTTTAAAATTGAACGCTTCAACTGGAACGGTTTCAGGTCCATAGGGTAGTCGCATCAACACATGGGGCAGGGTTAATCCCACGAAACGAGAGTCTTCAGACTCTCTAAAGGATTTCCATTTTATATATTCTGCGCTTTCGAAAATCTTGGCCATATCCCGGGGATTTGGAATGTCAGTGAAACTGTCAAGATTAAACATTTCCGAGCTCGCAGCACTGAGAAATGGAGCATGGGCCGCGGCTGCTACATTAGAGATTTTTTCCAATAATTCCATGTCTTGAGGACCACGCCCAAATTCATAATCTCCAATAATGGCACCGAATGGGGCTCCGCCAAATTGGCCATACTCTTCCTCATAGACCTTTTTAAATAAGCCACTCTGATCAAATTCCGGTGCTTTTTGGAGATCTTTCAGTAGGTCCTGCTTTGAGGTATTGAGGACACGGAGTTTTAGCATCGTGCTGGTCTCGGACTGCTGGACGAGATATTGTAAGCCACGCCAAGACCCTTCCAATTTTTGAAATTCTTCGGCGTGCATGATGGCATTGAGTTGGCGTGAAATCAGTTCATCAATATCGGCAATCCTTGCACTGATAGTGGCTTCCACGTCTTTTGAGACCGTGAGGGTTCCCTTCATGACCTCTTCAATCAGCGTGGTAATTTGTTTTCTCGAGGATTCACGTTGTTCGTTGTCGCGTCCAATGCGACCCTCATCGATAATCTGATCAAGTAAACTGACCTCTTTGGTTTCTGTCGTTGATTCAGGTTGAGTTTGTTCAGCTTCGGCACTCATGGTCATCCCTCCTTGGTCGCATCGGATGATTCTGCCTCTTCACCACTTGAGGCTTCGATTCCGGCATCTTTTGCAAGTTGTTGAATAGTCTCTTCGCTGTTTAGTATTTCTTGTAATTTTTCACTTAAATTATCGTTCCCATCAGTCTTCGCCAGTAATTCGAACAATTGACCCCGGACATCCAGGAGTTTTTTCAGTGGCTCTACTTGCTTGACGACTTGTGCGGGCTCAAAATCAGCCATTGAATTAAAGCGAAGTTCAACGCCCACTTTCGATCCATCGTTTTTGAGGGTATTGTCCACTTTATAGGCTAATCTAGGTTTCATGCCCTTCAGAACGGAATTGAAATTGTCCCGATCAATTTCCACAAACTTCCGGTCCTTGAATTTTGGAAGGGGATTGTTAGGATCAGGTTTTCCTGAGAGATCAGACATCACCCCCATCACAAAAGGGAGTTCCTTCATCTGAATTGCGCCTCCGGTTTCTACATCATAGGTAATGTGAACCCTGGGGGCTCTGACTCTGTCTAGCTTATGTTGTGTGCTTTCTTTACCCATGGGTTTTCCCCTTTCATTGGTGTAGACAGTAATAAGCTACTGATTTGGTTTTTCTTCCTTCAGTCCTAGGGTTTCCCGGACGTTTCCCAGGACATCCTTACTTTTGATGACTTCGTTGAGCCAATCCTCAAGCGGCATTTCCCCCCATCGTGTGGCTCGTTGGACTAAATAGGCTACCGGGCTATGTGGTTCTGTTTTTCTAAAAAAATCAGCGACCGCTGCCAATCGACGGAGGGCATCTAAGCGGTCGACCGGGTCGAATCCACCGGTACCCTGTGGGGGCTTGTTTTCCACAGAGGTTGTTGTGCTTTCTGGCTCGATTTCTACCTGTGGAGGATTGCTACTTGCTGTGCTACTCATCCCGCCGCCTCCTTTCTTCTGTACGGTTTCTTCAAGAAACTGGCGGCAGTTTCCAATGATCTCGCTGATATGAGAGAGGCTTGGACGATCTGGGTGGCTTTCACCATATTTTTCTTTGAGGACTTGCACTAATCCCTCAAATTCCCCACAGCATTGTTGGGCATCTTCAAGTACTGCCAGGCAGTGGGTGAGGGGCGTAGCAATCTCTGCCTCATCAAATTTTTTCTTGGAAATTTTTCCTTCCGCGACCGCTTCGGCCATTTTTTTAGGATCTTGCCGTCCCAGATTTTCCACCTCCCTAGATTGTTCCCAATGAAAATAAGAGTACCGGGTTCCATCATTACCTAGCATGAGAGGAATGCTTTTTATGGTAAAAGGAAAAAATGGGGTTTTTTGACTTTCATTAAGCCATTCTGCAGGAGCTGCTCGTGATTCTAGATCATCTTCTTCAAGTTCTGGGTACAAGGTTTCCCAATATTGTCCATGTAATTCACGGAATAACTTCAATCCATCCCGCAGTCCAGCAAATCCATATTGCTTAACAAGAGCTTCCATTAACCATGCGGCAACCTGAAGATCCTTACTTTCTTTTGATAAAATCGTTGTGGCAATTTCAATAACCTTTCCCCAATCCGCCATTTTAGGGGCGCCCTTTGGTTTCCAGTCTCCCTGAGGAAGGTCTTCTTCTTCCCTTCGCGCTTCTTTGATTTCGTCATATCTGGTGTACCGAACATCAACTCCAGAGGGATTTTCTCCAGGAATTGGGGAAAGGAGAACCTCTATGTCTAAAGTCGGTGGTGATGGCATTGGCCTTCCTCTCTCTAAAGCATTTTTAGTTCGAAGTTGTGGACGCTATCTGATCAATTTCAATTTCTCTCACTTCAAGCATGGCCTTCTCATTTCCATCAATAATGAAGGAATGCTGGCCTTTTCCTAGGAGAATGGCATCTCCAAAGGCTTCCCATATCGTCATTCTTCCCAAACGCACTAAGTCCTGGTTTGATGTATGCGATTCAGGATAGAGAACAGGAAGAAACACTGGACCAATGGGACCCTTGGGTGATTCCAGTTGTGCGGGAATCCAAAGCAGATCGCGAAGGAATTTGGGAACCGCAATCGTAATTTTGGCGATATCTTCATACGGGATCCACAAATAAACCTGACTCACAATGGCTTCCAGAAAAGGTCCGATACGGTCATCGCCGTCCAGAAACTCTGAACAAGCCTTTCCATCTACTTGTGCTTTTACCATTGTCCGAATTTCTGCGGATCGATCTAACAATTCCTTGGCCTTGCCAAAGTTTTGGGTGTGAAGGGCCTGAATTGCTTCAATGTGGAGGCCGGCATACTCTGGCTCATCAAACACAAAATGAGGCTTGACGCCCTTTCCAAAAACTTCTTGGCGTTGATGTTCTGCCTGAAGGATCTCCTTGTACACCTGCGTGGCTAGCTCATTTTCAGCGTTGTATTGACTCACGACATCCAGTTGCCGCTCGGCCCGTTGAAAATCTCCTTGAAAACAGAGCACTTCGAAAAGAAATGTTCGGAGCTGTATATCCGTCGGACTTTTTTTGACCTTCTGTGTTAATTCCGCTACCACCTCAGAAAGGTTTCCTGCATGTAGCAGATCCTGAATGTTCATGATTTCCTCGTTTCGTTAGCGTGCAAGATCCATGACTCCAATTGGGGACATTCAAAAAGGCCTATTCTCTGCCACCCTACTATATGCGTATTGAATTGACCCTTTCTCTGGCAACGTTCACTTGCCGACACAACATTGATTCAACCATTCCTGGAGAGACATTGAAGGGTCATTAATTGGGCTGGAATCTTCAGCCCGCTCTTCTTCCTTAGGTTGAATGACTTTTTCCAAGATCTGTGAAGAAAAGTCACACCACGATGAATCTTCAATCTCTGGCCGGATAAGGTTAAGAAATGCCTGGGGGCCAGGTTTTTTGGGAAACACAAGCATATAAGATTGCTCTGGTGTGAAATGCCGTTTCCAGAACACATGTGTGGGAATGGTGTTCTGAGGAAATAGGGTTTTCGCCATATCCATCCAGAATAAAAGATCAAAGGGTTCGGTCCGTATGCCTGTCGGCATAAGAGGAAATTTAAGACCAAGGTGAAGTGGCGAAGAATGTCCTACATGAATAGATTTCAGAAAATTTTGTATATTTGAAAATAAGTCGGTTTGTTGTGGATGGCAGTCCTCTCCATATATATGGCTTAAAAGGCCTGCTGTGGTTTGATTTTCCAAAAATTGCTGATAATGCTCTCGGTGTTTCTCTAACACAAAATTCTCAATTTTTGGAAAAGTAAGTTGTGAAAGATCAGCTTTAAAGGTCGAGAGATCTTTGCCTTGCCATCCGTTTTGTCCAATAGCCCTGGCTTCTTGTAAGAAATCATGGCACCACCCTGGAATGCTAGATTGTTGGGGGCCTCCTCGCGGTTGAGGAATTCGTAAGAAGAGTAGAAATGGAAAATGCCTCCCTGCCTTATCTCTGCTTGGTATCGCTGTCCCAATCAAGGATTCCTCCTGTTCAGGGGGGCACCATAAAAAATTCCAGGGTTCAGCTTTGGCGTAATCGTCTGCCCAGGACTCTGCACAATGACCTTTTACATACACGAGGCCTTCTTGAAGCCATTGGTCCAAATCAGCAAACACGGGTCCGGCAGAGTTGTGCTTAATAAACTCAGGGGAGAGCGGTACCTTGCCAAACCATCCAATGCTGAAAGACGTCATACGAGTTATCCTAAGTCAGGCATGCAGTGAAAATTTTTGAAAAAGTTTGGGCGAAAAGGGTTTTTGGAACTGTGAGCAATCAGGTCATACATCACAGTGAATTGCTGCCCATTTCGAGTTTGCATGTCCCATTCAACCTTGAAACGTCTGTCGTCTCGGGAATGGGGAAGGACGCGGGCTCCATCCAGTAAATGAAACCACCCCCATTCTCCCTTAAACTCTTTGGTTTCCCACGTACCATTGGCGTTGACCTGCAGAATGGTGCCATCTGAGCTAGTTGTTCCTGGCCAATGCATTTGTTGTTGTTCTTGAGGGCCCATTCGATACCGGAGGTGTTCCCCGCCAATTCCCAAAGAAATTTCGCTCACAAATCGACCAGCTGGTCCTTTGGCAGGATAGGGGGTCAAGACAAACGGGACCTCAGTGTTGTTTTGGAGATTGGCGAATAAGCTTTCGGATAGGTGTCGGGAGTAGCGAAGGCTCTCTAAAAATGATGGGGAAAGAGGAACTCCGACTCCCTGCGAACTTTTACCCACCCATTGGTCTCTTCCTTCTAAAATAAATGGTTTCAGGGTGTTGTTATAAAAGGTCCATAGAATGCCATCCCGTGGATTAAAGAAATTCGTGACATCAGCGAGTGAGGCATCCAAGCCTCGTTCCTGAAATGGATAGCGTTCGGCAATCATTCTTTGACAAGGTTCATAGACTTCCCGTTGCCACTTTTTGTTGAGGTCAACCGTCGTTCGCCTCATGATGCCACCGATTGCCATGCGAAAGGGCTCAAGGAGTATTGGACTGAGGGCTTGGCGAAGGCTGACATCAAGGGTTTGTAAGAGGCGTTGGGTATTCACCACTCCCTGAGTTAATTCATTTTTCTCTCCTGTCGCCATGCTGCGACCTAGATTGTAGGCCGCTTGTTCAACCCCATCAGCTACTGCTGTGACTTGAAATGTTTCATGGGCTTGAATCAGTTCGGCCAAATATTGCTCAAGAAACGATGGTTGGTCTGGGCCTTTAGGGGAGGCGATGAAATGGTGTAAAGATCCGAATTGACGATACACGGGATCCAAAAACGGTTCCCCACCGGAGATCTGATCTGAGGCGGAATCGAATTGAAACTTTTGTTTCATCTTTTTTAAAAGGCCCGAATCATCCTGTTGGATTTGAACCAAAGGATTCGCTTCAAGGCCAGTATTCGATACCACCGCCGCCAAGAGATCTGCCACAGATGACTTTTGAGCACTCAAATTTGCCAAAGTCGATTCAATATTTTGGAGAGTTTCTGCGGGGCGAATGGTGGTGGCTTTCAAAAATTGTAGCCAATGTTCCCGATAGTCAGTGAAATATAAATCTTTAATTGCCGCTTCCAGGTGGTCTGAATTGGTTCCTTGTTCTTGTAATATCCAATTTTCTTTTCCCGAAGCCTCAATGGTTTCAGTCAGTGCCGATTGAAAAAATGAATTCCAGCCTTCTTTCGTGTACATGCCGGGTATTGAATATTCCCCATTCAAAGGTGCTTGTGAGTGCCCTTGAAGAGCTGTGGCGAGAGTGAATGGTGCTAACGTGTCCTGGCCTTTTTGTTGGATTTGCCCATATATTCTTTGGGTGAGCGGTACACGCCGGAAGTATTGTCGCAGGTTGCCAATTAATCCGGCATGTAAGGTGGTTTGAGCTGCTGAGGCTTTCGCAAGATAATGGGTGAAAAAATCAATTTGTCGAAATATGGCTTGGGAAGCCTCTTCAGGAAGAAGGTCTGAATTCGGATAGCGAGTTGGTAACAGACCTTCCCATAACTTTTTGATATTGGGATAAATAAATTCGGGGTCTAACTTTTCTGGATTTCCTAACATTAAATATGTCTTGAATAACGCTAAATAGTAGGCTTGGTCTTGTTGACTGGCTGACCTGACAAATGTCGTTCCAAATCGATTGAGATTGGCTTCTATCTCTTGAAGGGTGGGTTTCAGGATTAAGCGGCGAAAATGTTGGTGATACACATCTTGGAGTGGTTGATAGAGTTTTTCACCTTCATAGAGCCCTAACAATCGCCAGGGAACCCCTTCTTGTTGATAGCGTTCCAGTTGATTCAATTCCGAACGAATGTCTTCCAAATACAAGACATTGTCGATGTATTGAGATTGGCCTAATTGGGTGTTGTGGGATTGGATTTGCACGGCGTCGGCTGAAGCCTGTCGCACAGATTCAATAAGCACTTTGTTCCCTAGATACGAAAACGTAATGCCTACACCAGCTGCGGTCACGACTACGGCTGCAAGAATGAACGTGGCCACACG
>JAJFJH010000001.1 GCA_021774155.1 Nitrosomonas sp. | reverse complement strand
TCGGTCGTGACCTCGGGCATCGCCCGTTTCATCATCACGGCCCAGATGCCGACGCCGCCCGCGCGGGCCCTCTGGTCCAGTCTCGCATCGGCGGACATTATACGCCGGCCGATATGCCCCCCGCAAAGATTTTCCACCCACCCCGACGGGGCACCCGGGGCCACGCAACTCCTTCCGATGGGCTATAACTGCCCCCGTGAATGCTGTGAATCACTCGCAACCCCCTAAAAAACCACGCTACCGCGTCCTGATAGCCGGTTTTGGGCTCGTCACGCCGTTGGGTGGCTCGGCGTGGGAGACCTTCTCCAACCTCCTGGCGGGTAAGACCCTGGCTGGGCGGACCGAGAATCTGCCCGAGGACATCGCCCCGGAGGACCTGGTCAGGGCGGTCGGGGCCGTCACCCGTGCCCAGCACACCGCGACCGACCCCGCGGTCGAGTTGGCCGAGCGGGCCGCCCGGGAAGCGGCGATGGCGGCCGGCGTCGAACCTCAAGGCCTGCCGGCGTTTGTCGGAACCAGCAAGGGGGCCGTCCACGCGCTGACCGCCGCCTTCCGCAGCAAGCTCACAAATCCACCGAGCCCGGCACTCCACGCCCCACCGCCCCCCGACGCCGACCTCGCCGTCGCCCTGGGCCCCCACGGCTACCTCAACCACCACCTCCAGCAACGCCTGCACCTGGGCCCGGTCCACCACCACGTCGCCGCCTGCGCCTCCAGCCTCACCGCCCTTCACCACGCAAGGCTGTCACTGCTCCACCACCCCGCCCCGTCTACTTCTTCTTCCCAGACCCTAGACCCCAGACCCGATACCCTCTGCCCGGCCCACGCCCTGGTCATCACCGCCGAAGCGTCTTTGCTGCCGTTGTTCATCCACAGCTACCGTAGACTCGGCGTCCTGGCAGAACAAACACTCGAAGGCTACCGCGAACGCCCACTAGACAACACGCGACAGGGTTTTGTCCTGGGCGAAGCCGGCGCGGCCGTGTTGTTGCGCCGTGTCCCGATCGAAGACGAACCGATGCCCGGCGAAACCGAGCTGCTCGACACCGCCTGCGCCTCTGAGGCCTTCGATATGGTCCGCCCAAGCCCGACCATGCCCGCTCTGCGCCACATCGCCGACCAACTATTCGCCGACCGCCTCATCGACGTGATCCACCCCCACGCCCCCGGCACCACCGAACATGACCCCATCGAACTGAGCGTCTACGCCGACACACTCAGACACACCGGCCAAACTACCCCGCCCGACCTCTACGCCTGCAAGGGCGCACTGGGCCACAGCCTCGGCGCCGCCGGGCTAAGCGCATTAGTCCTCGCCTGTCTAAGTGCCAAGACCCGCCAGCGCCCCCCGATGCCCTGGCTGACTTCCCCTATCGATTCCCCCCTGCCTATCACCTCGGATACTTCAAGCCTGACCCCATCAACCACCCACGCCATCTTCGCCGCCGGCTTCGCCGGCCACACCGCCGGCGCGGTCATCCGGCACTACTGAGCCGACTCTTTCCCGTCCGCACTCCGGACAAGACGCGGGGCTGCTGCATAGGTCGTATCCACAGGCTGGACACTTCCCTGCACGCGCACGCACACCGCGTGCTACCCACCAGCGCCACCTTCGCAAGAACCAAAGGAATACCACACCATCAAGTAGCAAAACAAACCATAAAGGGAAAGACAAGAATAATCCCGAATCAGGATATGTATCAGGGGATTTAGGGAGATGGTATCCGAAACCTGCAAAATATAGCATCTCATCTAGAAATACATATGAGGGGATCATCCAGTAGCCTTGAATCCCACCCTGCCTATGCGACTGCAACTGGATGAACTGGTCGAACTCGAGATGATACCGATCACGCGAATCCTTCCCCATCCAATTCCAGGTGCAAGACACGACACCTGGATAGGTTCTCAACTCGACATGATACGGGTATACAAGCCGAACTCTGACAATATCCATAGTCGAGCGACTTCGATTCCAAAAGATACCGGTGGATACAAATAACAACCCGCACAGGAGCATTAACGCCAACCAAAGATATCGGCGGCGCAACGACGGTTGCCGAAGAACATCGCCCCTTGTTTCACTCAATTACACGATTCCCTTAATCAGCCTACGGCTGTGGGTTCCTTATCACAGGCTTTGCAGCACGATGCGAGCATGTTGTAGAGGCCCGCGAAGACCAGGCCGCCGACGAGGCCGTCCACCAGCGCGTAGCCGGCGCCGATGAACACGCTGGCGATCTGCTCCGAGACCTGATAGCCCGGGTAAATCGATGCGATCAGATCGAGCAACGCCCGCCCGTAGGGCGGCCAGGCGTGGTTCGCCAGGCCTACGAGTAATACCGCTGCCCCCCAGAGGATGCCGGCCGAGATCGAGAACGCGCGCAGGGATAGTTTCATGAGGTTCGCTCCTTGTGCTTGGAATTGAAGTTTCCCATCTGGATAGCGCCTTGGCACTTGCGTCGGGCTTCAGGATGGTAGTCTAACGCGCCAGCCGAAACCGATGCCAACACCGATGGTTTTGCACAACTGCGGACGGACCGGCA